>JBEKOW010000005.1:0-44606 GCA_049521375.1 Terriglobales bacterium | reverse complement strand
TCCAGGACTCCCGCTCCCGGCACTGATCTATCCGACCTGCTCCGAAAGAATCCCCAGGACTATGCGCTTTCGTTTGGCCACTTTCTGGATCTGACGCCGCAAGCTATGGGCGCTTTCCGATGTCCACTCCTTCTGTTTTCGCTGGCATTTCTGCTGGGCTCGCTTTCGAACGGGATCCTCCGTCGCGTGGGGAGACTGTGGGCTGCGAATAGCGCGTTGGTGCTGATGATGGTCGTTGTGCTGGCATGCGTGCGCATTGCTTTTGGCATCTTCTCTCCCATAATTTCGTCGAAAGATCTGGCACTCGCGATTCGCGCCCAGTATCGTCCGGGCGATCAGGTGGTGGTGACGGGCCTCTATGAAAACGCCTCCACGCTCAATTTTTACGGCGGTTTCCCGTTGCGGAGTTTGCATACTCCGGGCGGAAATATGTGGTACGGCGCGCAATTTCCGGATGCGCCTCGCGTTTGGGAGACGCAAGCTTCATTCGCGACCTCGTGGAACTCTCCGGAGCGAGTGTTTTTGTGGACGGATCAGGACGATCCGCAGGCCTTGAAAGGCTTGACCAGCTATATCGTAGCGCGGCGGGGAGGAAAGACAGTTTATTCCAACTGGCCGAATGTCTCCGCACGACATTAAAACGAGTAAGCCGGGGCACAAGGAATTGGGTAGGTGTGCCCGCAATCCACACGGGATCCCACTTATTCGTCATTCGACTGCTTTTCCGGGAATCTTGGAAAGGCGCCCATCCTTCAGAGTGAAATCGCCGCCACGCCAGTGGATGCGGTTCCCCATCAGTCCTGCAGCCCAAACGAAGGGGGCGATTAGATCACGCAGCGGGATCAACAGAACGTCCCGAAGCGCTTGGCGATCGTGGAGCACGCTGATTGCCGTGCCCAACCCCACGAGCAATCGCGCACCCAACGTGATCACAAACAGAGTCCAGGCCCACATTGCTCCGCACGAAGCGACCAGCATAGCCAGCGACCACGGCAGGCCAAAAGTAAAAATAATTCCCAGGTATCCCCAGTGACGTGCATCGCGAATCGTCCGTGACCAGCGGAGTTGGTGTTGCCAGAACTGGCGAAGCGTGTACGCTGGCAGGAACGTCGCAACGGTGGCAGCGCTCAATTCGACTCGCTTGCCGCCAGCGGCGATCTGGCGGCCCAGTTCATAGTCGTCGGCGAGATAGTCCAGAATCGATTCGAAGCCTCCAACGGAGGCGAGATCGTGGCGGCGAAAAGCCAGCGTCGACCCCAGTCCGAAGCGCAAGCCTTTCTCAAGAAATCGTGCCGTCAGAACGCCAGGGACGAAATCGGTGCTGATACCGAGGGCTTCGAGGCGCGATCCTAGAGTATTTGCGGGTTTGGCGCGGTAGAGACACGTGACCATGCCAACTTGCGGATCGGCAAGGGACGCGGTAACGCGCCGCAGGTAGTCGGGATCGACGCGGATGTCGCTGTCATTCACGATTAGGATTTCGTGCCTCGCTTCGAGCAGCATCTGAGCCAGATTGCTTACCTTGATGTTTGTTCCCAGAAGGCGCTCACACACGATCAACTTGATTGCCCGCGCAGGATACTTCGCCTGCAGTTTGCGCACCACTTCACATGCGGGATCGGCGGGGTCGCTGACGCCGAAGAGCAATTCGAATTCCGGGTAATGCTGTTCCGCATGGCTGCAGAAGCTTTCCCAGATTTCGGGATCTACACCCTTCAGGGGTTTAAGGATGGAAACTGGGGGGACTGGGGCGCTAGTCCGATCGCCGCGGGATGTTGGACGCCGCGCGCGCAGGAAACTTATGAGGCTCAGCCCCGAGAGCAAATAGAACGCCATGCTCGCGATGGTCGCAAGTGTCGTTACAGTTTCCAGGACGACTCTTATGCTGAGGTGCATCGGAACGTGCTTAGGCTATCAGACGTTGAGTTCTCAATACGAAACCGGGAAGATTCAAAGTGAACGGCAACCGGCCGCGAGGAAGGCCCATCCTCAGGCCTTAATGCTTATCTCGCATTATTATTCGTAGCGGAGAGATTCGATCGGATCGAGGTTGGCCGCTTTCCACGCCGGGTAAATGCCGAACAATAGTCCTTCAGCGGCGGCGGAAAGAAAGCCGAAGCTCGCCCAGAATACGGACATAGTTGCGGGCAGGGAATCCCACACCAGGCGGATCGCGTAAGTGATCAAGGCGCCCAGAAGTACTCCCAATACGCCTCCGATCGCCGTGAGTGTAATCGCCTCCAGTGTGAACTGCAGCAGGATGTCACCTTTGCGAGCGCCAATTGCCTTCCGCACTCCTATCTCCCTCGTGCGCTCGGTCACCGAAACCAGCATGATATTCATTACGCCGACGCCGCCTACGATCAAAGCCACACTTGAAACGGCAAACATGAAAATAAAAATGGCGCCCGTGATCTGGTTCCACACGTCCGAGAGCGAGTCCTGCGTGAATACCGCGAAATTGTCCGGCTTGTCGGGAGGCACGCGGCGGCGTCTTCGGAGCAATTCGCGCATTTCGTCGACGGCCTTGGACATATCGGCATGCGATGTAGCCTTCACGCTGATGAAGTGCTGCTTGAGTTCGGGATGCAATTTGCGGAGCGTGGCGAGCGGGAAATAGACCTTGTTGTCATCGGGATTCTTGCCGCCGCCAAATGCGCTCTTTACCTTTTCGACCTCGCCGACAACCTGAAACAATTGTCCTTCGATATTAATTTCCTTCCCGATCGGGTCCGATGAGCCAAAGAGTTCTTCGGCGGTGTCTGCGCCCAGGATGATGACGGAGGCACGTCGTTCATCGTCGATCTCGCTGAACCAGCGGCCCGACTTCAGAGCCAGATCGAAAACATCCTTGGCTGAAGCGGTGTCGCCTTCAAGAATGGTCTGCTTCGCTTTGCGGTCCCCGTATTTGACAGTGAAGGTACCGGTGCCGAACTGGGGCTCCTCGTAGCGAACGCCAGCCGTGACCGCCTTTACGTGAGGCAAATCCTTCATGGCTTCCGAGTCGTCAAAGGTCAACTCTTTGCGGGTTCGTAACTCCTCAGTGGGTCGGGTAAAGGTGATCGGCATGTGGAAGGCGAAAATAATATTCGACCCCATGCTGCTGATCATGCCGCTGACGTTGTCGTTGAGGCCGCGCACGATTGAGGAGATGCCGATGACGACCGCGACGCCGATCACGATTCCAAGAACCGTCAGCCCGGAACGCAGTTTGTTCCCGCGGATGGTGTCCAGCGCCATCGTGATGATTTCGCCGAATTCGCTTTTCCGTACCATAGCTGAGGATCTGTTCACGCCGGGTTTGGCCGCGATTCAACGGCTCTGATTTGATCGCCAGAAGCCAGACGGTAGCGGCTACCAGGTTTTCATGTTTCAAACCGCAGGGCTGCGATGGGATCAAGTGTTGCCGCCCGCCGCGCCGGATATACCCCGAAAAAAACGCCCACACTGGCAGCGACGATCAGTCCTGCAAAAACAGCCCAAAGCTTGATCACGGAAGGCATCCCCACCGCCAGAGTGACGCCCTTTGCCACGCCGATGCCCAGCAGTACGCCGACCACCCCGCCCATAAAAGCCAGGATAACGGCCTCGATTAGAAATTGAAGGAGCACATCTCTACGTTTGGCTCCCATGGCTTTGCGGATGCCCACCTCTCGCGTGCGTTCGGTGACTGATACCAACATGATGTTCATGATCACAATCCCGCCGACGACCATTGAGATTGCTGCGATCCCAATCATCGCGATGAAGAACGTGCCCGTCAGGTTCGACCAGATGCTTAGCAGGCTGCTGTTGTTTTCCATATCAAACGAGTCGGCGCCCCCGGCGGGATCATGCCGGCGCGCGCGCACGATCACCCGAGCCTGATCCATCGCGGCGTCCAACGTGGGGCCGGTGCCTACCGCTTTGGCCGAAATCCTCATGTTGGAGTTGTAGCTGCCATACTGTTTCATCCATGACGTTATTGGCATGAAGAGATAGTTGTCTAGACTCTGGCCCAGCGTGCTTCCTTTTTTCTTGCCGACACCGACGACACGATAGAGCCAGCCGTCCACCCGAATCTCTTTTCCAAGTGGGTCGACGCCCGGCATCAGGTTGTCCACGATATCAGTGCCCACCACGACCACAGGCGAATCATTCTGAATGTCGGACTCGGTCAACATGCGGCCCGTGTCGAGGTCAAAGTCCTGAGTCACCGCCACTGCTGGCGTCATCCCCTGTACGATCGTGTCGCTCAAGGTCTGCTCACCGTACTTCACATGGCCGCTGTTGTTCCGCGCATAGGCCCCCACGTAGGCGCACAGCGTGCAACCCTCGCGCACTGCGCGGTAGTCATCCATGGTGAGGTCTTTGCGTTTTTGACCTTCGATGTAGTGATCGACGTTGGTGACCGCCGGGGACACCTTGAACATGATGAAGACGTCGGCGCCCAGGTTGAAGATCTTCTCTCCGACATAGGAATTAATGCCGTTTACGAAGGTGACCACGGCGATTACGGCGGCGACGCCAATGACCACACCGAGCAGCGTGAGCGCGGAACGCAGTTTGTTCGCCCATAGCGACAAAAAGGCGATCTTGATGGCTTCAGAGATATGCATGAATCGGCGGGAACCTGTCGGCTCTTGAAAGTCACAAGTAGATCAAGATTGAGTTTAACAGGCGAGTGCGGGAAGGCCCCTGTTTGGGGGCGTTAACCCGAGCGACCCAGCCGCCTCAAGCTTTCCCAGCAGCAACACGGATAGAGACCATAACCGAAACCAACGCAACCACAAGAGACAGCACCGTCCATGCAACTGTGGCTCCAGCCGTTCCCTGCCATGCTGGCCAAGGTAGGGACGGAGAAATTGCCGCGACGCGCGCCGAAAGCGCTCCCCGACTGATCTGCAGGATAGCGCTGACGCCCAGAGCCATTACCACACCCAACACTAGAGCTGCGACGGCGATTCCGGGCAGAGCCCATCTCCACGGGAAGGGAATTGGCGCCGGAACCGAAGCCTCGCTACGCACGGTGTCCATGACGGAGGACGCAAATCCCGACGAAGGCAGGATCTCGTCGTGAGCGGAAAACTGGACAGCCAGAATGCGGTCGATCTCGGGGTCTTCCATTGTGCCTCCTTGGTGCGTCTTTCCATTGGACATCAAGCTTCCCTCAGGCGCGGAATTGCCAGAAGTTGTGGGAGCTTGATGCGCAGAATTTCGCGTCCACGGAACAAGCGGGCCTTGAACGTGCCCTCCGGCAGGCCCAGACTGCGCGCCGCCGCCGGCACATCCATTTCATGAAAATAAAACAGGATCAGCGCCTCGCGGTATTTCGGCGGCAAGGCGAAAACAGCGTTGCGCACAGCTTGGTCGCGGCTGTCGTCTTCGAGGCCTCCTGCACATGCGCGGGGATCAGCAGGCTCCGCCACATCGTCGATCGAAACCGTACGGACCGGAATGCGGCGCAGTTCCGAACGATAGAAGTTGGTCGCCAGTGCGAACAGCCAGGTGGAAAAAGCTGCCTCTCTGCGCCACTGCTTGAGGTTCCGATAGGCGCGGAGAAACGATTCCTGTGCCATTTCTTCGGCACGGCCACGGTCACGACAAAAACGGTAAGCGAGATTCACGAGCGGCGATTGCCAGCGCCGGACAATTTCTTCAAATGCGGAAATGTCTCCGGCAAGCACCAGATCGACCGCGCGTTGGTCTTCGCTTGCGCTCATCTCCAGACCCCAGTCTCAAAGGGTACGACACAATCGGCGGAGGCCCGGTTGCATTATTTCAAAACCGCCCAGGGAGAAAGAAAGTGCAACCGTACCCGCACCGCGCCGGTCATACCCGACGTAAGCAGAAACTCATTGAGGAGCTGACCATGGCATTCGAAGTGGACGGCAACACCGTCGGGGTTGTAGCGGTCGCGATACCGGTCGTCGGAAGCATCGCCCTATTCTCGTTTCTGGCCGTGGCGTCATGGTCCGACGCGCGCCGCAGAGAGAGAGAAACCTACTACAAAAGTGAAACGCTGAAGAAAATCGCGGAGAGTTCAGGTGAGGGAGCCAGGGCCGCCATCGAACTCATGCGGGAGCAGGAGAAGAACTCTGTCAAACGTCGCCTCGAAGGCATGAAGCTGGGCGGATTGATCACCGCTGCGGTCGGCGTCGGCGTCATGGTTCTTCTGCGTGGTCTCGACCACGACGAACCGGTTTATCTCGCAGGATTGATTCCCTTGTTGATAGGGCTGGCCTTGCTGCTGTATGTGCTATTGCTCGCGCCCAAAGCGCAAGAGTAAAGAGCACCGCTGTTTCGGCCTGCACTATAATGAATGAGTTGGCAGCCGGACCGGGCGATCGCTGTCGTAAGGCAGAGGAAAGTCCGAACTCCGCAGGGCAGTGTGCCGGATAACGTCCGGGACGACCGCTTCAAAACGGTTGGACGGAAAGTGCCACAGAAAATATACCGCCCCGTCGTCGTTGTGAATCCGCCAGAGTCTCACGGGTGCAGAACGACGGCGGGGTAAGGGTGAAAAGGTGCGGTAAAAGCGCACCGCCGCGGCAGTAATGCAGCGGGCAGGGCAAACCCCACACGGAGCAAGACCAAATAGGGAGGGATTCACGGCGGGCTTCGGCTTCGACGGGAACGCGTGCCGGCTCGGCGCGCCACAACCTCCGGGTAGGTCGCTAGAGCCTCGCAGTAATGCGTGGCCCAGAGGAATGATCGTCCTGCCGGTAACGGCAGACAAAATTCGGCTTACAGGTCCGGCTGCCATCCATTTATGTATTTTCAGTGCTTTGCAAATTGTCCTTAAATTGGGACCCGTTGTGATGCAGTTTAAAAGCGCAAGTGCTCGGTACTGTGCCCCAGTCGGGACGAAGCTTGGATGGATAGCGTCGTTGTTTTCGTTAGGTTAGATTTCGACTCGGTGCGTCCCACCGCGACTCCGGCGGATCGAGACAGGAAGTTGCTATGCTGCCCCCCAGCGTTCCCGAGCAGCAAATTCCCCGAGTCACCGTGCCAGTCACAATGAATACTCTCCACGAAACGGACTCACTTAACGTCGAGCTGCACACGTCACAATCCGCCAGAGGCGTCCGGGCTTTGTAACAGAGCTTTCACCCGATCTTCATAGTCCCGTAATAAGCCGGTAACACTTGCCAACTACTATCACCGCTCATAGTTATTTCCCTGCCCATGTCTTTCCACCCAACGTCGCACCACCGATCCCGGTTGCGAAAAGAAAAATCAATGAGGAGAACTGTGTCTATGTCACGAACAATGGCTCGAAATCATTCTCTCGGAAGGCCTCGCGTCAATCTTCTGTGGTCGCTCGCCGTTCTGGCAATGGCAGCGGCGCTGAGCGTTGCGGCGCTCGCGCAGTCCGTTCCGTTCCCGACCTACCAGGTAGGCGCCAACCAGAACGGGTCGCAGGGCCCGGACTACCCTTCAACCTTTACCACTCCATGGGTCGTCAGCAATGGCCAGATCATCACGCCGGCGGGCACGCAGGTTTACCTCGGCACCACCACCCGCGCCAAGGCCGTTGCTTTGAATCCTAATAGCAGCACGCACACCGCTGCCGTCCTGCAGATGGGCGCGCCACAGGCCGTTACCGTTTTCAACACCCAGAGCGCGGCGGTCCTGCAGACCTACAAACCATTCGGGAGCAGCAGCGGCAGTTCTACCGGCATCACCTACACGGCGGATGGCTTGCACCTGCTGTTTAGCCAGGACGGCGGCTACGGGCCCGCCTTTGTTGCGGTCGCGAGCATCGACCCGGTGACGGGCTTGCTCACAGACCAGGCCCATGTCGGTGTTTCGCTGGACGTCAATGAGGGCGGCTATCTGACCACCGTTACCTGCTTCCCGAACAGCCCTCCAGGAACAACGGGCAGCATCGAAATCCCCTGCGGCCAGACCGTCTCGCTTGTGTCAGACGGCGCGCCGACGGCTTATCCGACCGGCATCGCGGTTTCGGCGGATGGCAAGACCGCTTATGTGGTGCTGGACAACAACGATACGCTGACGAAGATCGACCTGACCCAGGCGAAGCCGAGCGAGGGTCCGGAGGTCCGAGTGGGGAACGTCCCGCACAGCGTGGTGCTCTCGCCGGATGGCACGACCGCGTACGTCTCGAACGAAGCGGGGCGAATTGCTACCGCGAAGGACTTCCAGGAATATTCGAACGGGACACCGGTCGTGGCTGAATATCCGACTGGTTCCACGTCCACCGGTACCGTTTCCGTGGTGAACCTGTCCACGTTCAAAGTCACCAAGAACATCTCGACGGGGCTGCATCCGACGGGGATGGCGTTTTACGGAAAGTACCTGCTGGTCGCCAATGCCTACAGCGACAGCATCTCGATGATCGACACGACTACGAACACGGTGTTCAAGACGATTAATCTTGTGCTGCCGATTAAATTGCCCGGCGCAGAGTTGGTTGGCGCCGGACCGAACTCGATCGCGGTCGATGCCGTGAACAACATCATCTACGTAGCGCTCTACAATGCTAACGCGGTCGCGGTTGTGGACCCCAACTCCGAAGCGACCTTGGGCCTGATCCCGGTGGGCTATGCGCCGAGCTCGGTCGTGCTGGACGCGGCGGACGGCGAGTTGCTCGTGGCCAACGACAAGGGCCTCGGCACCACAGGCTTCGGTGTGCTACCGCCTCCGACAAATACGGCCGAAAATTCGTACGCAAAAGAATTCGGCGCGATCGACTTGAACACGCACCAGGACCTCGGCACCGTAAGCATCATTCCTATTCCGAACAGCTCGACTCTGGCGATGATGACGACGCAGGTCTATGACAACAACCACTGGGATCTGGCGGAAAATATCGCGTCTGCTTCCGGTGGTAACCCGAACGCCGCGCCGGTCGCACTCCCGGCCAAGATCGGCAGCCCGTCGCTGATCAAGCATGTGTTCGTGATCATCCGCGAAAACCGCACCTACGACCAGATGCTGGGCGACGTGGCCGGCGGCAACGGCGACCCGAGCCTGGCAACGTTCGGCGACGGTAGCGCAGCCTCCGCTTACGGCCTGGCGCCGGTTTCGCCCAACGCGCACGCGATCGTACAGCGCTTCCCGCTCCTGGACAACTTCTACGACCCGAGCCGCCAGTCAGCGGACGGTCACAACTGGATCGTGCAGGCCATGGCTCCTTACTCGGACGACATCCAGTCGCCGGACTGGCTGCGCGACTACCCCTCGAACGGCGGCGATGCGATTGCGTACCAGAAGGTCGGCCACCTGTGGGATGTGGCTGTCAAGGCCAGCGTTTCGTTTAAAAACTACGGCGAGTACATCGAGTACAACTCGTTCCTGACGCCGACCGGGTCGACCACCGAACCAGAGTGGATCGACTTCTACAACGACATAACGGCGTACGAGTGTGGCGCTGAAAGCCAGCTCTACAACTACAACACCGTCGCCTCACACTCGCCGCTCCCGAACCTGATTAACAACACGGTCCAGAACTATCCGCAATTCGACCTGGGCATTCCCGACCAGTTCCGCTTCGATATCTGGAATGAGGACTTCCAGAACGACGTGACGAAGGGTACCGTGCCCCAGTTGGAGTTCATGTGGATCAGCTCCGACCACACCGGCGGCCCGCCGCCGGCGCAAGTCATGCAGGCCGACAACGACCTGGCGCTTGGGCGCTTTGTCGACGCCATCAGCCACAGCTCCATTTGGTCCTCTTCGGCGATCTTCGTCGAGGAAGATGACGCGCAGACCGGCGTCGACCACGTGGACGGCCACCGCAGCCCGGGCTACGTCATCAGCCCCTACGTCAAGCAACTCGTGAACCCTGATGGCACAGGCGCCGGGGTCACCGAAGACAGCACCTTCTACACGCAGGTCAACATCACACGCACCATCGAGCAGATTCTCGGTCTGAAGCCCATGAACCAGTTCGACCTCGTGGCTTCGCCGATGCAGACGCTCTTCATCAATAACCCCCCGGCAAATAACTTCCTGCCGTGGACGCACGTGGCGGCCGGGTTCCCGCTGAACACGGGCGTTAGCCAGACTCCGACTCAGACCATCCCCGCGTGCACTGCGGCCCCTGCAGCCAAGACTCAGACCACGCGTACTGAGAGCCCTGCGGTTAAGGCTCTGAGGGCGGGATGGATGGCGAAGAAGACGGAGGTGTTCGCTGGCAAGCAGCACACGCCAGACTCCGAAGACTCGGACACTGTCAACCACTTGAACTGGTATGAATCCACCGGGTTTATGCGCCCCTACCCTGGGGAGAAGACAGTTCGGCCGGCGAGCGAGTTCAACAAACCGGCACCCGCCAAGGTTGACGACGACGACTAAAACACGGTCAGACTAAACAACCCTCTCCCCGATGGCCGGGGAGAGGGTTTTTACCTAATTCCCTCTCCCGAGCGATCGCGAACTCCCGAACACTGGATCTCCTCTCCATCCCATCGAGGCAAGTCCGAGATGTAGTCCTTCGCATGCCATTCTTGCGTGACTGTACCGGCTCAGCGGAGTCGCCTGCACACCTCGCTTGGCTGCGGCTGCCGCTGCTCATTTGCTGTCGATTCCGGCGCTCAACCACCCCGCAGTCTGTAATCCGGCTGCGCCTAGATCTCCAACTGAAGGCGAGGCAAGAAAACCAGCCAGTCGGACAGGAAAATCTCTGCGGGGCCAATCCAAAATCCAGGCCCAGCCGTATCCATAGCGTGGTCAGATACCAATCCGGCCACCAGCTCGACTCAATTCCCAGTTAACGATTCAGAGGAAATCGAATGGCGAAGTGGCCCCTGATCCTCCTGACCTTGTGCGCAGCGACAGCGCCGGCGCAGAGCTTCTCTTCCGCAAACCGCCCAATGCCCACTGTGACAGGAACAGACCGGCAGATTCAGACCTGGCAAGAGCGGGCAAAGCGAGCCCCCCTCGATTACAAAGGATATGACGAACTCGGCGTCGCCTACCTGCAGAAGGCCAGAGAGACCGGGGACATTTCTTATTACGACCTGGCCGAGCAAACGCTCAAGCGCGCACTGGAACTGGCGCCGCCAGACTTCCGTTCCGCCGACCCGCAGGTTCACATGGCGTTGGTGTACATGGGCGAGCATCGCTTTTCCGACGCCATCGCCCTCGCCCAGAAAGCCATCGGCTCAGGCGCGGGAAACCTGGCCGCATTTGCCCTCGAAGGCGATGCCTACACCGATATGGGCGAATACGACGAGGCAATCGCGGCCTACAACACGATGCAGTCCCTCGGGCAGAATACGACATCGCCCCTGAGCCTCGCCTATATGCACGACAGTCGCGTAGCTTATCTGGCATTTCTCCATGGAGATTCCGCCCAGTCCATCCGCTTGATGAAGAGCGCCATCGCCGCCGCATTGCAAATAAATGTTCCCCGGGAGAATCTGGCATGGCTCTACTTCGAAGCCGGAGAACGCTACTTTCAAAGCGGCGATCTGGAAGATGCCTATCTTTCGTATCAGGCGGGCATCGCTGCCGATCCCAATCACTACCGCTCGCTCGCCGGACTGGCGAAGGTCCGGGCCGCACAAGGAAGGTTCGAAGAATCCATTCAGCTCTACCAGCGTTCAATTGCCGTCATTCCGTTTCCCGTGTACGTGGCCGAGTTAGGGGACGTCTACAAGAAAGTGGGACGAACGAGCGAAGCGCAACAGCAGTATGACCTGGTCGAATATATCGGACATCTCGGCAAGTTGAACCAGGTGCTAGCCAATCGGGAACTTGCCCTGTTCTACGTGGACCATGACATGAAGCTGACCGAGGCGCTGGAACTTGCGCGCAAGGAATTTGAAGTCCGGCACGACATTTACACATGGGACACGCTGGCCTGGGTGCTCTACCGCAACGGACGGATACAGGAATCTGGAGCCGCAATCGGGAAGGTTCCCGCTTTGCGCACCAATGATCCGCTGATCCAGTTTCATGCGGGCATGATCTACCACCGACTGGGGATGAATGCCATAGCAGAAACACTGTTGGATAGCGCGTTGAAAACGAATCCGCATTTTCATGTTTTCTACGCGGATACGGCAAGACACACATTAGAAGAGCTCGGCGAGTTGAAAACACGCGATCAGAGGTCGGTCGATGCGCAGTAACGGCAATAAAAATAGAAGTGTCCGACTTGGAACGGCAGTCGTCTCGCTGTTCTTGCTGATCATGAGCTCCGCGACTGCGCTTGCCCATCCAATGGGAAACTTCAGTGTCAACCATTACGCGAAAATCAAGATCGGGCAGAAGTCAGTGGAGATCCGCTATCTGATCGATATGGCTGAAATCCCCACGTTCCAGGAGACGCGGCAGTTCAACCTAATCCCCAGGACTGGCGATCCGAGCATCGCTGGTTATCTTGAACGCGAAGAGCAGCTCTTGAAAGCCGGCCTTTCGCTGGAAAGCGATGGCCAGCCTGTGCCGCTCGATACGATATCGCGCGATGCGCGATTCGCCTACGGAGCCGGCGGTTTGCCCACGATGAAAATTACGTGCGTCTTCCGTGGCAAGCTCGATGGCCAGTCCGGCGCGCACGGCCTCTCCTATAGTGATGTCAATTTCCCCGGACGCGCAGGCTGGAAAGAAGTGGTGGTTGACGGCGACCAGGTTGAGATTCTGAACAGTTCCGCATCTACTACTGATCGAAGTCAGGAGCTTACTAACTATTCGAGCGACGTATTAAGTAGCCCGCCCCAACAGTTATCCGCGCAGGTCGGGTTCAAGAGTCCAACCGTGGAATTGGGGGCAACCGCAGCACAGGGAGTCGCCCCTTCAGACCGTCGGCCAATTCATCGAGCGGGCGAAAAAGCACATCATGCGCCATCCGACGAAACCCGTGCCCGGATTCCCGCTGCGATGATCTCGAGCCAGGCCGGAAGTCCTCGGCCTTCCTCGCCTCAGGCTGTGATCTCGGCCGAGCCGTCTCAATCAGGCCGCGCGGGCAACACGCCGCGCAGTCGCTTCACCGAACTAATATCGAGTGGGAGTAAGTTGAGCTTCTGGGTGCTGTTATCGGCTACCCTCATCGCAGCAGGTCTCGGGGCGTTACATGCGCTCGAACCGGGACACGGAAAAACCATTGTGGCTGCCTACCTTGTCGGGTCGCGCGGCACGGCAAGACACGCGGTGCTGCTGGGGCTGGTTGTCACTGGTGCGCATACCGCGGGAGTCTATCTCCTGGGAATCGTGACCCTCTACGCATCGCGCTACATCGTGCCGGAGCAGCTCTATCCTTGGCTCGGCGCAATCTCCGGCCTGAGCATTGCCGGGCTCGGCATCTTCATCTTTCTAAGACACTGGACCGGAGAAACCGGAGCGCACGCCCACGCTCCGGGCGAACAACATTCGCACTGGTTTCTCTCGATATTCACGCAATCGACACGCGCTGAAGCAGCCCGCGCCGAACCAGCCAATCCGGTTGCGCCCTCCCCGGTTTCGACGCCAGCCGCCGCCCCGTCCCTGCGCGAGCTCTGCATGCTGGGCATCACCGGAGGCATCGTTCCCTGTCCGGCCGCGCTCGTGGTGCTGCTGAGCGCGTTCTCTCTTCACCGCGTCGGCTTCGGCTTGTTCCTGATTACCGCCTTCAGTGTGGGACTGGCGTTCGTGCTGGTGATCATCGGCCTCACCATGGTCTATGCCAAACGCGTGCTGTCTTCTCGCGTGCGCGCGGGCGCTCCAGCTCTGCGCTATCTTCCCTTTGTATCATCGGCGTTCATGGTGATATTGGGAGCGGGAATCGCGGCCTCGGCTCTGTCGTCCGCTCCCATCTGGCAGAGTTTCGGGGCAAGCGGCTTCCGCTCCCTCGACAATCTGGTCCCCTTCGTAACCGTAATCCTCCTCGGATTATTTCTCGGGATGCGCCATTCGACCGACCCCGACCACGTGGTGGCAGTGTCCACCATCGTCAGCCGCCAGGGATCCATCCGAAGCTCGGCGACGATCGGATTGCTCTGGGGGCTTGGACATACTCTGACGATTTTTCTGGTGGGATCGGCAATCATCATCTTCGGCGTCGTGATTCCACCTCGGGTGGGGCTCTCGATGGAATTCTGTGTGGCCTTGATGCTCATTCTGCTGGGCATCCTGAATTTTACTGGAGTTATGCGCTGGATTACCGAACGGCTTACTCCGCCGAACGCAACTCCGGCTGCCCCGCGAACCGAATCAGGCCGACTGGAACTCCTCGTCGAGAGGTCAGTCGGAAAACTCGGCCTCTACCAAACTCTTCGACCGTTGATAGTCGGCCTCGTGCATGGACTAGCGGGTTCGGCTGCCGTCGCCTTACTGGTCCTCTCCACCATCAAAAGTCCTCTTTGGTCCACCATGTATCTGCTAGTTTTCGGCGTGGGCACAATGGTGGGGATGATGGTTATGACTGCGGCAATCTCAATCCCGATAGTTTACACAGGAAAGAGGTTCTTCAGAATCAATCGGCACCTGACCACGATTTCCGGCTTCGCGAGTATGGCCTTCGGCGTCTTCCTCGTTTATCAAATCGGTTTTGTCGACGGCCTCTTTACTTCGCACGTGCATTGGATTCCGCAGTAGATGTGCCTGAGTCTGCAGCGAGGTCTCTGACAGCCGCGCGTAATAGCGCTGCTCAACTTACTACTCGAGCCCGGGCTGCCTCGTCCCGCCGCAAAGCCGTGCCTTTAGCGCCGTCCCCATTGGCCACGACAATCTTTGACGATTTGTGCAATCCATTTGTGGTGCCCGGAGCGTAACTGGGATACGTGGGCGAGCCGAAGGACTGCGACCGCATTGCGTACGAGCGGCTGAAGTCACGGCAATCTCAACGAATCCCAAGAGAGAGGCATTCCCATGAAACAACTGAAACCCATCATGGCCCTCGCGATCTCGCTCTTCATGCTGGCGCCTTGCAGCGTGTTGGCGTCGAGTCATCGCGAAGCACCCATCACGGCCCTGGACCGTTCCGCGGATGTCACCGACTGGTACGCCTTTGTCAGCTATGACAAACCTAACTACGTCACGATGATCCTGAACGTTGACCCACTTCTCGAACCGGCCAACGGACCCAACTATTTTCCCTTCGATCCCAGCGTGCTCTACGAGATGCACGTGGATAACAATCAGGACGGACTGGACGACATTACATTCCAGTTCCGCTTCAACACCACCATCCGCGATCCCAGGCTCTTCACCGGATTCGTCGGCGGCATCGCCGGGATCCCGCCCATCACGGCGCTCAGCGGCACTGGGTCCGAGGGTTTAAGCCTCATCCAGAACTACACCCTCACCATGATCAAGAATGGCAAAACAACCGTGCTCAACGGCGGGCAGACACTCTATGCAGTGCCGTCAAACGTCGGGCCGCGGACTATGCCAAACTACCAGGCGCTCTTCAACCAGGGCATCTACAACCTCGGCAACGGAGTCAGCGTATGGGCCGGAACCGCGGACGATCCCTTCTTTATCGATCTGGGTGCATTCTTCGACTCGGTCAATTTCCGCAATGGAGTGGGTCCTGTCCTCTCCCCGGCAATCGATGCCGACAACACTCACAACTACGCCCCCGACGCGGTCGGCGGCTACAACGTTAACTCCATCGTGCTGGAAGTGCCGGTCACGATGCTAACCGTGGACGGCAAGGTTCATCCCGCCGGCGACAAGCAAGCTGTGATCGGTACTTATGGCAGCACGGCTCGCCATCAGATGACGGTGCGGCGGTCTCCCAATCCAGCCCACAGCTCAGGACCGTTTCAACAGGTGAACCGTGAGGGCAATTCCCTCATTAACGAAGCGATTATCGGCACCGGTTTCAAGGATCGTTTCAGCATGGACTATCCCATCAACGACGCGCAGTTCGCGAGCTTCGTCCTGGAGCCCGTGGCAGCTGGCGTCTTGAGCACGCTCGGCGTTCCCGTTCCACCCAATCCCCGCACCGACCTGTTGCTCCTGGTGCAGTACGAGGCGCCAATTTGTCCCGGTTGCGGGCCGAACGATGCCGGCCCGGTTGCCGACCTCCTGCGCCTCAACACCGGAATTCCCGCAACTCCCGTAGCCAATCAGAAACGGTTGGGCTTTATTGCGGGCGACGTGGCTGGTTATCCCAATGGACGCCGGCCGGTCGACGACGTGTTTGACATTTCTCTCCGCGCTATCGAAGGCATCCTGGTGGATTCCACCAAGTATGGCTTGGCTCTCGGCGATGGCGTCAACACCAAGACGGAAGGCTTCAACAATTCTTTCCCCTACGTTTTGCCGGCTAACAGTGGACGCAATAGCGCTCACACCGGGCCCGGACAGGCAGGTTGCACTGGACAACCCGGTGGCATCTGCCCGGTACAGTAACAAATCTTGTGGCTGTCGTTGGGAGACGGCAGCCACATTTTTCCTTCGCATTCGAAAACGAGGCAAGCCATGAAAAGAATGATTTCCGCACTCAGCGTCATCCTTACGATAGCAACCTTCGCAGCCGCGCAGACGAAAGACGGTGCCGCGACTATGGAGCCTTCGCCAGCCCAGCAAAGGATTGCAGCCGCCCGCCACGCAATCACAGAGAAGCCGAAGGAATATAACGGATACAACCTGTTGGCTGCCGCCCTCATTAGCCGCGCCCAGGAAACCTCCGATGCCACCTTCTACCTTCAGGCCGAGGACGCAGTAAAGAAATCACTCGCCCTCGCTCCCAGGAACTTCGAGACGGAAAAAATAGAAACTTCAATTCTGCTGGGACAGCATGACTATCCCGCCGCCCTCCACTCCGCCGTCGCGCTCAACAAGAGAGTCCCCGATGACGTGACGGTCTACGGCTTGCTGACCGACGCGAACGTGGAACTGGGCAACTATAAGGATGCGGAAGATTCGGCCCAGTGGATGCTCAATCTTCGCCCCGGCAATCTTCCCGCGCTGATTCATGCCGCCCACTTGCGCGATCTTTTCGGGGATACCGAAGGCGCTTATGAACTATTGGACCTGGCGTATCAGTCGACGCCCCCAACCGAAACCGGAGAGCGCGCCGACATCCTCACCCGGTTGGGCCATTTGCGGTTAGCCTCGGGCAACCTCGAAGCGGCGGAAAAACTCTTCCAGCAGGCACTGACAAATTTCTCCGGCTATCCCATGGCATTGGAAGATCTGGCCCAGGTGCGTGAAATGCAGAAGCGCTATTCGGAAGCCGTAGTCCTCTTACAGCAGCGCTGTCAAAACCCGCATCCCGCCGGAACCCTTTATGCCCTGGCCGAAGCCCTGCAATTCGCGGGACGCGATCGTGAAGCCGCGCGGGTATTTGCCGACTTTGAAACGCAAGCGCTGGCGGAGACTGCCACCAGGAACAATTCCAACCGCGAACTGGTCTTCTACTATGCCGACCATGCGCATCAGCCTGCCCTGGCGCTCAAGATAGCAAAGCTCGAGTATGCGTGGCGTCATGACATTTATACGCTCGACGCTTATGCCTGGGCGCTGCACGCCAACGGTCAGGACGCGGAGGCTCGCAAGCAGATCGAGATCGCGCTCGCCGTGGGAATTCGCGATGCGGGAATCTTCACACATGCCGCCGGGATTGCGCTGAAGTTGGGCGACCACGCCGCCGCTCAGAGTTATTTGAAGGAAGCTGCTTCATTGCAGGCGACCGAATCGCACCATTTGCCAGGCGGGGCCGACTCGGTCTCTGAACGACAATTTTCCGGAAGGCCGTGAGGGCTGAATTTCGAAAAGTGGGGGGTACCCCCCCCCCCCGAAATTGGTTAAGTTATTGATAGTAGGGTAGTTAAATGCAAAGTATTCAAAATATTGGACTTAGCCTTTAGTTCTACTGTTTGGCGTACACTTGCGGGGGGTTGGGCCCATAAATTGTCAAATAGCTCCGGAAAAATGGCCGCCGGAAAATGGCTTCGTCTCTGGAGACGCGCACGTTTTCGACGATGCACTGTCCCGGGAACCTTATCATCGACAGAAGTGTGAGTCTGTGACAGCGGCACAGGAAGAATGTGATGAAAAAAGTCGGGAAAGCTGCGAACTTCTCCGCCAGCCTGCTTCGCCGAAGGGACATAAACATTCGAATTGCGCCGCTCCCGAGTTCAATAGTTTGCAGGGCGGTACCTCACTTCGATGCCGTGGTTTTCAGGCCGGAATCCACACTCTTGGCAGATTTCAGGTGATCTTCCAAAGTCGGCAATGTCTGCGATGCAAAGTTCTTTACGTCGGGGTCCTTTGCACTCTGGCTTTCACGCCGAAACTCCGACACGTCTTTGGTGTGGTCGGCAACCATGTCTTTCATGTAGGCGCGATCGAACGCGTCTCCCGAGAGCTTGGAGAGCCTCGTCTTGGTTGCTTCATCTTTCGCATCGAGGCTTGAAGGAAGATCCAAGCCTTTATTCGCTGCCAGTTGCTTAAGCTGATCGTTCGCCTTGCTGTGGTCGTCGACCATACGCTGCCCAAATTGTTTTACCGCATCGCTCGAGCCCTTTTCCTTGGCCAGTTCTCCCAGTTGAACTTCCGCCATGCCGCCTTGTGCTGCCTTCATGACGAATTTCTGGTCTGCGGGGCTCAGCGAACCGGGCTTGCCCATACCCATTTTATCGGAGCCCTTCTGATCCATCGTCGAGTTCATACCCTGCGCAGCCGCCAGGAGCGGGATCATAGCGCCGAGCGCCATGCACAACGCCATCTGTTGCATTGCTCTCTTCACAAAATCCATGGTTCTTCTCCTAATTCGAAATGAACTGCCTCGGTAGGATGCTGTGGAGTTCCAGAGGTTGGTTGTGAGATTCAAAACCAGATACAACACCGGGGTTTCGCGGCTGCCGAAAAACCTGCCGCGTAGAATGCATCAAACGGCATTCTACGCGGCACACTAATAGTGTAGAGGCGCCTGGAGAGCGAATTTCACGCGACTAATCTATCGGTCGGGACAACTACGCGGCAGCCTTCTCCTGAAACTTGATCAGCACCTTGGTGTAGCCTTCGATGCGCTGGTCGAACTTCTCGTAGGCATCCGGAGCGTCGTCGATCCTGATGTGATGGCTGACGATTTGACTTGGCTTTGCCCGCCCGTTCACGATCAGGTCGCGAAGGTACTCATTGTATTTCTTAACGGGAGCCTGGCCACTTCCCATGCTGACTCCCTTGTCAAAAAATTCAGCGATTGGAAAGGGATAGACGCCCTTCTTCGCGCTTTCATTCCCGGCCCCAGGATCGGGAGCAATGTACACACCGATCATTCCAATGCTTCCCGTCGGATTAACAACACGCAAGCAGTTTTCCAATACCTGCGTCGGTTTTTCCTTGTCCGGATTCCCGTCATCGCGAGCCTGGTAGCCAACGGCATCAATCGCGCAATCGACTCCCTTCATCTTCTCTTCTCCGGGTCGCAGGCTTTGCTGGATGCCGTGGTTCTTCTTCCTGAAGGCGAAGATCTGCTCGACGGGATCACCCGCGCTGTAATCGACTGGGGTAGCACCCAACTCGCGCGCCTTGTCGAGTCGAGACTTGATGTTATCCACTACGTACACTTCGGATGCACCCTTGAGCAGAGAACAATAAGCGGACAGAAGACCCACCGGTCCCGCCCCAAAAACGGCAACCGTCTTGCCCGCGCTCACGCAAGCCAGTTCGGTCGCGTGGAAGGCCGTAGGAAACACATCCGACAAGAGGAGGAAGTCGTCTTCCCACTCATCCCCCGGCTTGCCGGGCAATTTCAGGCAATTGAAGTCGGCATGGGGGACCAGTACAAATTCTGCCTGGCCGCCCTGGTACGGGCCCATTCCCGCATATCCGTACGCTGCATGTGGTTGCTCCGGGTTCATGGTCAGGCAGGCTTCAGTGTGGCCGCGGTGACAATTGAAGCAGAATCCACAAGCGATATTGAAGGGTAGAACAACCCGATCGCCTTTCTTGATGCTTTCCACAGATTCCCCGACTTCATCAATTACGCCCATGATTTCATGGCCTACCACGGTACCCTTATCGAGTGGCGTGCGTCCGTCGAACATGTGCAGGTCGCTCCCGCAGATGCCGCTGGTAGTCACTCTCAGCAGCGCATCGGTGGGAGCCTTGATTTTTGGTTTTGGATGGTTCGATACCGACATCTTTCGAATGCCTTCATAGCTGACAGCTTTCATTGCAACCACTCCTCTGGGTATTAAGAGATAAAATCAACTGGCTTTCTTCTTTGGCACTTTGGCGCCCTTTGCGCGCGCTTCCGAGAGGCCGATCGCGATCGCCTGCTTTCGGCTCGTTACTTTTCCACCTTTGCCGCCCTTGCCAGAGCGAAGTGTGCCTTTCTTTTCCCGATGCATCGCGCTCTCGACCCACTTACCCGCCGCTTTGCCGTATTTCCGGGCGCCCGACTTCTTCTTTGCTGCCATGGAACCTCCTATGCCGCAATCGGAATTACCGTTTATGCTGCCTTGCCGGCCTTGGTATTGGCCGTGTCCGCTATTTCAGTGAGAACTGCGTCCGCATGCTTCTCTTCGTCCAGAGTTTTCTCGAGGAGATCGACATGAGCTTCCTCGCCGAGGATTTCGGCAAAGGTTCTTACGGTCCCATAGGCGGCTATTTCGTAGTGCTCCACTTTTTGCGCTGCCGCGATTATGCCGGCATCGCGTACCGACTCGTCAGTCGCATCCTTAATCACATCTTCACCTTCGGAAATGAGCGCGGCGATGCCTTTGCACTTCCTGGAGCTCGTGGATCCTTCCACCAGACTGAGAATCTCATCCAGGCGGGATACGTGGGTTTCCGTTTCCTGCAAGTGGGTCTGGAGAGCTTGCCTTAATTGCGGCTCATTTGCCGCCTCAATCATCTTAGGCAAAGCTTCCGTGATCTGGGTCTCTGCAGAGTGCAGTTGTTGAAGTTGATCTACATAGAGTTTGCGGAGATTGTCGAGATTAGCGGAGAAGAATTTCAGGATGTCACCTCGCGTTTATTGGTCGTCCACCGGGAACCTAGGATGCGCTCAACCTCAGACCCGTTGTGCTCCAGAAAGTTTTCTGGGACCGGGAAAATTGATGCGGCCAGAATTTGTTCCTTGCCTTCCGGAAACTAGAAGACACCTACATAGGGGGGTTCATGCAAGAGACAACAGGACCGAAAGGTCGCGACAGCGTCGCAACCTGGTGGAGGCGAAGAAAACGCAGGAACGCGCCGCGAAATTCGACTTTAAACGCCAGCTTTGTGTGCTTCAAACAGTCCCGCCCAGGAATGGTTGCCTAGAATGCGAGCCCGCACATTAAGAATACGGGCGTGCATCCACGCTTCGCGTGGATGTCCACGGCGGGGCGAAAAAACGGATTCCTGGGCTAGTCGCAAAAGCGGCTCGACTGCCAGTGGACTTCGGTCAACTTTTCCTCCACACATAGAAGCTGCGCCGAGTGCGATCCGGTAGACCAGTACTGAAAAGTCTCTTTCGTCATGACAATCCGCGATCCGGTGAAATGCACGCAGGAAGATCTTTTCCGTCAGCTCTTCCGCTGCGACTTTGCCATGGGTCAACCGCAAACACACGCAGTAAACGCCAGCTTTGTGTGCTTCAAACAGGGCGGCGAACGCGGCGAGCTCACCTCGCTTTGCCCGACGCACGCCGTCGGCGTCCGGGTGATCGAGGATTGGGACAGATTGAGTGCTCACAGGTTCTCCTTTGAGTGGCGGGACAAAGGATCAAGTGTTGCGTCCACTTAGGGCGAGGATAGAACGCCGCCCGTCGGCAATCCATCCAGTAATTACCGTATGCTCCATCCGTTCCTTTCTGTAAACGCTCGGAGCGACGACCACCGCGAGCCGGCGACACATTGAAATCAGGCTGCCTTTCCTGACGTCGTTTTCTTAGATTCCTTGATCCGTCGCGAGAGGAGGCGTTTCGCTTTCTCCAGTTCCCCCCGGCGTGCCGCGCTCAACCCGCGTCCGCCTCGGTTAATGAAATACGTGAGCATCCGCATGCCCGAACCCGGCCCTTTGGGAGAAACTTTCTTCGACGCCAGACTCTTGGCAATGACTGCCGCGTCCTTCGTGAATAACCCCTCCGGGGGATGCGTTGAATCCGTTTTTACTTTCGATACCCATCGTTTCGTTTCTTGCGAGTTCTTGTGTTTTTGCGCTGGCATGCGAGCGCCCTCCTTTTTAATGATGTTTGAAGTACTGTACTGCTTTCTCGTGAGCCTGGGCGGCGCTCCTGGTCTTGAATGTTCCAAGATTGCGCCGTTTGCCGGTCTTGGCGTTTTTCTTGCGCGAATACAAACGGTATTCGCCGGATGGCAATTTTCGGATCATTGGCCACCTCCAGATGAAACTTTGGATGCAGCGTCAGCCGGGCACGGACATCCCCAGCAGCGAACGACAATAGCGGCAGTTCAGTTGCTTCGCACAGCAGGCAACGTCAGTGACCAAACCACCGATAGAGGAGGTAGTTCTCTGATGAGGGTCGAATCGTGGTTCTCAGCGGTGCCGTAAAGCAGACGCCCTTTCACCGGGTCTTCAAGAGGGAGTATGCTGGCGCCAAGATTCGCATGCAGGTGCAGGCTTCCACTATCAATAAACGGCCAATGCACGCGGATCGCGCAGGGACTTAACACTTCGAATCGCGCCTGCCCCGCAGCGATCCGCCTGATTCGCGGAACAATCTCCGACCGCCTGCATGCGAGCAGGGTGCGATAGAACTCCAGCCAGGCTTGATGTGCCGGCTGCTCAACGGACGGCCAATCGAGCTTCGACCGCAAAAACGTTTCCTCGCTATTCGGGTCGGGAATCTGTAGATCCGGCCCCGAAGCGCCCGGGTTGCTGGAATGCGGAAATTCGGCGTTGCGTCCGGCACTAACTTTCTCCGCGAGATCGGGTCCAAAGTCGCAGAAAAACAAGAATGGCGTGGAGGCGGCGAATTCCTCGCCCATGAAAATCAATGGTGGCGATGGCGCCAATAACAGTATCGCCATTGCAGCCTTCACGGCCGCGTGATCTGCCAGGTCTAGAATCCGCTCCCCGAACGCGCGGTTCCCAGCCTGGTCGTGATTCTGCAGGAACGAAACAAAACAGGTGGGCGGCAATTCGCCGCTTGGTTCCCCGCGCGATTCACCGGCTCGAAATTGCGATTCCTCTCCCTGGTAGCTGTAGCCCTCGGCCAGACACCGCCCCAGATGCCAGATTGGACTCGCCGCGTAATCCCCATAGTGAGCACTGCTGTCGCCGGTTAACAGGACATGAAGGGCATGGTGAATGTCGTCATTCCATTGCGCGTCATACCACAAAGGGCGCCCGGCGCTGCCTTGGCGCAGATAGCGAGCCTGGTTGCGGTCGTTCTCCAACACGAGATGAACGTCGCGCTCCCCTTCAAATCTGTTTCGCACGGCCTCCGCGAGCTCGATGAGGATGTCCGGACGAGAATCGTCCAAAATGGCGTGAACCGCATCCAGCCGAAGTCCGTCGAGATGAAATTCCTCAAGCCAGTAGAGCGCATTGTGAATAAAGTAATCGCGCACCGGCCGGCTCTCTTTTCCGTCGAAATTGATCGCTTGCCCCCACGGCGTGCAATGGCGGTCGGTGAAAAACTGCGGTGCATAGAGCCAGAGATAATTGCCCTCCGGGCCAAAATGGTTGTAGACGACATCAAGGAGCACCATCAGATTCCTGGCGTGCGCGCTCTCGACGAACTCTTTTAAATATTCAGGACGCCCATAGGGCCACGCTGGAGCAAACGGCAGAACACCGTCATATCCCCAATTGCGTTCACCCGCGAAGCTCGAGATTGGCATAAGCTCGATAGCGGTGACGCCCAGACCCGCAAGGTAATCCAACTTTTGCTGCGCCGCCGAATATGTGCCCTCACGGGTAAACGTCCCGACATGCAACTCGTAGATCGCCGCCTCATCCCATGGCCGTCCGCGCCAGTTCGTGGATTGCCAGACAAACGATCCAGGATCGATGACCTCGCTAGGGCCGTGCACCCCATCAGGCTGGAAACGCGAAACTGGATCGGGAACGGCACGTGGGCCTTCTGGTAGGTCGTCAATGACGAACTGATAACGCGTTCCGGCCCGTGCCTGATCGGTAACAAGCTCGAACCACCCGCCGTCGATCGCCACCATGGGGAGATCTCGCGGCGACAAATTGAGCAGTCGAACCGAAAGCGCCGCCAGTTTCGGGGCCCAGAGGCGAAACCGAACTGTGCCATCTTCTCGGCATTCCGCCCCGAAAGGCATCAGGTGCTGGCGCTTCATGCCGTGGGCGTATGTCGCCGATCGTCCGGGCGAATCTGACCGTTGGAGCGTTCCACTAGCAATGCCAAAGACCGTGGTTGAAGCGGATAGGGAGTGCCTCCCGGGTAGAAAGCGTCCGGTCGACGCATGGTCTGGCATGAAGTATCCACCAGCGCAATCCATCCCGCATCAGAAGCCGCGTCCGGCAGCACGAAGGGAAGTTCGTCATGATAGGCGTTCATCAGCAAGAGAAAGTTCTCATCGCGGACCCGTTGCCCGCGCTCATCCACTTCATCCACTGCCTCGCCCGAAAGTGAGACACAAAGGCATCGCGCATATTCCTGGTTCCATTCGTCGTCCGTCATTTCCTTACCGTCGGGTCTGAGCCAGACAATATCCTTGATCTCAGCTCCTTTAATCTTTCTACCCTGGAAAAAATTTCGCCGTCGAAACGCTGGATGATCCTTGCGCAGAGCGATCAGCCGCTGAACGAACCCGAGCAGTTCGCGATCCACCTGCTCGGGATCCCAGGAGATCCAGCTTATTTCATTATCCTGGCAGTAGGCGTTATTGTTCCCCTGTTGCGTGTGACCGATCTCATCGCCTGCCAGCATCATGGGCACACCTTGCGATAGCAGAAGGGTCGCCAGAATATTTCTTTTTTGCTGGGCACGGAGTTGATTGACGGCCGGGTCGTCCGTGGGACCCTCTACGCCGCAATTCCAACTCCGGTTGTCGTCGGTGCCATCGCGATTTCCCTCGCCGTTGGCGTCGTTGTGTTTTGTGTTATAGCTGACCAGATCCTGCAACGTAAAGCCGTCGTGCGCGGTCACAAAATTGATGCTGGCGTAGGGCTTGCGTCCGCTGCGAGCATAAAGATCGCTCGATCCAGTGATGCGGTAGGCAAGTTCTCCGATCAGCCCCCCATCGCCTTTCCAGTATGAGCGCACCGCATCGCGATATTTGTCGTTCCACTCCGCCCATCCAACCGGGAATTTGCCTACCTGGTATCCGCCCTCACCCAGATCCCATGGCTCGGCGATCAGCTTCACCTGCGAAAGCACTGGATCCTGGTGGATGATGTCCAGAAATGCTCCCAGCCGGTCAACTTCGTGTAATTCCCGCGCCAGCGTAGCCGCAAGGTCGAAACGGAAGCCATCCACATGCATTTCCAGAACCCAGTAACGCAAGCTGTCCATGATTAACTGCAACACCCGGGGATGTCGCATGTTAAGTGTGTTGCCGGTGCCCGTGTAGTCCTGATAGTAGCGAGGATTGTCCGCGACCAGCCGGTAATAGGCGGCATTGTCGATTCCACGGAAGGAAAGCGTTGGTCCGAGTTGATTGCCCTCAGCGGTGTGATTGTAGACAACATCGAGAATCACTTCGATCCCCGCCGAGTGGAACCGCTTCACCATCGTCTTGAACTCGTTAATGTTGCCGGTTGCGCAATAGCGCGGCTCGGGCGCGAAGAATCCGATCGAGTTGTATCCCCAATAGTTGCGAAGACCGCGCTCGGTCAATTGGCGATCGTCCACGAATGTGTGGACCGGGAGTAGCTCAACCGCGGTCACCCCCAAACGCGTCAAGTAATCAATGATCGGTGCCGTGGCCAACCCGGCGTAGGTCCCGCGCAGTGCCGACGGCACGTCCGGATGTTGAATCGTAAAGCCCTTCACGTGTACTTCGTAAATGATAGTGCGATGCCATGGTGTGTGGGGCGGCCGGTCCGAACCCCATGTGAAGGCCGGATCGATCACGACTCCTTTCAGCATTCCGGGAGCGCTATCCCGGCGGTCGAACGAAAGATCCTCATTGCGATGGCCGATCCTGTATCCGAAATGCGCATCGTGCCATTTCAGGCCGTTCTTGATTTGCTTTGCGTAAGGATCCAGCAGGAGTTTGTTGCGATTGAACCGTAACCCCTTCGCCGGATCATAAGGTCCCTGAATGCGGTAGCCGTAGTGCAGGCCGGGCCGCGCCTCTGGCAGATAACAATGCCAGACTTGATCGGTTTGTTCGGTTACCGGAATGCGATGGATCTCGCGCCGGCCACTCTCATCAAAGAGGCAGAGTTCGACCTTCTCTGCCCGCTCCGAGAAGATCGCAAAGTTTACACCCTCCCCATCCCAGGTTGCTCCCAAGGGATAAGGTCTCCCTGGCCAGATGATCAATTCCATGCCGTCCCCTGTTCCTTAACGAATCGTCGCTGTTGCTTGCGGCGCCGACACCTTTGGGTCATCGCCACAGCAATGTGAATCATTAAGAACACGGAGTGAGCCGACAATACAGCACTATCCCTATGGGAAAGACCGCAGGCCATTAGAGACTGTCGGAACCATCTTTAGCTTTCACCGCCAGGCGTTCAACACGACAGTCTACGGTTACTTTTCCCGCAGAATACACATCTGCCGAAACGCGATCATGGCATCGAATGCCCCGGTTTGAAATATGACTTACCCAATTGCGATGGCCGCCGGGATATCAACCAACGGCAATAGCCGTGACCCCGATGATTGCCGACCAAGCTGTTTCCGGCGGAAAGCTGCCGGGTCGACACTCGTCATCGCCGCTGTTATCTGTTCACTCACAGCGGGTTGCGCAGCACCAAAGCGCGCCTCTCTTGTGTTCCTGCGCGCTGCATGACAATTAATGCTGCGAGCTTCACGCAGCCTTGCCGGCAACGGCCAGACGGAACACTACTCTGCGATGGGGTAGTTGTGAAAGCCACCTGCGTCGAAGTGTCCCAACGCTAGCGGTGGGCGCAAAATGAGCGGCTACAGGATTTGCCCTATTCCCGGCTTTGATTGGGGCTCCTAAGCTGTCTTGAAGGCGCTGTCGAGCGCAACCGTTTCAATCGTCATCTTCCGTCCTTTCGAGGAACGAATCGTGAACGCTCTCGCTGATGTGCCGACCGCGACCTATCGTCTGCAATTCAATCGAACGTTCACATTTCGCGATGCAGCTGCGATTGTTCCGTATCTGGCAGCTCTCGGTATAAGCCATTGCTACGCATCTCCCTATTTGAAAGCAAGGCCGGGCAGCGCTCATGGCTACGACATCGTCGATCACAATTCCCTGAATCCGGAAATTGGCACTTCCGAGGATTATGGCCATTTTGTCGCGGAGCTGCACCGTCACGGAATGGGACAGATCCTTGATGTCGTTCCCAATCACATGGGTGTCATGGGCGCCGACAACGCGTGGTGGTTGGATGTCCTCGAAAACGGCGAGGCCTCTGAATTCGCAGAGTTCTTCGACATCGATTGGAATCCCATTAAAGATGAGCTCCGGGGCAAGGTCCTTATCCCAATCCTCGAAGATCAGTATGGCAATGTTCTGGAAAAGGGAGAACTGAAACTGACATTCGATAGCGAGCACGGCGAATTCAGCATCTTCTACCATCATCATCGCTTTCCAATCGACCCCGGCGAATATCCGCGAATCCTCGGGCCCGACCTCGAACCGCAGCCCAGGAAATTCGATCCCCCGGACCAGGATCTTCTCGAGTTCCAAAGCGTGGCCACTGCCTTCAGTCATCTTCCGAAACGCAACGGTCCCTTGGGATTCGAGCAGCGCGTTGAGCGCAGTCGCGAGAAAGAGGTCCAAAAGCGGCGTTTGGCCTCCTTGTGCGAACGGTCTTCCAAGATCAGGAATCTTCTCGCAGCCCGCGTGGAGATTTTGAACGGAAAGGCAAACGTTCCTCAAAGCTTCGACGCACTGCACGAACTGATCAAAACCCAGGCCTACCGTCTGGCTCAGTGGCGAGTGGCCGCCGACGATATTAATTACCGCCGCTTTTTCGACATCAACGAGCTCGCTGCCCTTCGTATGGAGAATGCCGAGGTTTTCAATGCGACCAATCACTTTATCGTTGACTTGGTGAGACAAGGGCAGGTCGATGGGCTCCGAATCGATCATCCGGATGGGCTCTATGATCCAAAAAGGTACCTCCTGCAGCTTCAAGACCAGTTGCAGACAGATCTTCCAAACGGGAAAAAAGCGCAAGACTCACAGGTAATCTATATCGTCGTCGAAAAGATCTTGACGGGGAAAGAGGCATTACGCCCTGACTGGCCCATCCAGGGGACTACAGGTTACGAATACTCGAATCTGGTCAACGGACTATTCGTCGATGCCAGCGCTTCTTCAAAGATGGAGCGTATTTATCGAGCCTTTTCCGGCCGCCGCGAAGAATACGCGGATCTGGTTTATGCCTGCAAGAAACTTATTTTGAAGGTGGCGCTCGCCAGCGAACTTAGCGTGCTGGCAAATTTGCTAAGCCGGATCGCGCTCTCCAACCGCCATACCTGCGACTTCACCTTGAACAGCTTACGAAGCGCACTCGCCGAAATCATCGCTAGTTTCCCTGTCTATCGCACGTATGTTTGCGAGAACCAATTATCCAACGAAGATCGGCGAACTATCGAACAAGCCATCGTCGGGGGACGCAGGAGAAGCACTGCCGCCGACCTCACGGTTTTCGACTTTATCCACCGTGCCTTGCTGATGGACGTGAACGGCTCCGAGAATGCCTGGTACAAGCGTGCGGTCACCCGTTTTGCCATGAAATTCCAACAACTGACGGCCGCCGTAATGGCCAAAGGGCTGGAAGATACCGCTTTTTACCGCTACCATCGGCTGATTTCGCTCAACGAGGTTGGAGGCGATCCGCACAAATTCGGCACCACTGTCGAAGAGTTCCACTGTGCGAACCAACGCCGAATGCACCGCTGGCCTCACTCCATGCTGGCTTCGTCCACCCACGATTCCAAACGATCCGAAGACGTGCGCGCCCGCATTGATGTTCTTTCCGAACTTCCCGGTCTCTGGCGGCTGAACCTGCGCCGCTGGCGAGACTCAAACCGGCGCAAGAAACAATTGGTTGACGGCACGCCGGCTCCCACTCGGAATGACGAATATCTGCTTTACCAGACACTCGTGGGAACGTGGCCGATGGACTCGCCCAACGATTCCGCATGGCGAGCATACTCCGAGCGCGTCGAACAATACATGTTGAAGGCCGCCCGGGAAGCGAAGGAGTTCACTAGTTGGGCCAACACCAACCCCGACTATGAACAGGCGCTGCTGAATTTTGTCCGCGGGATCCTCGATCGCCATTCCAAGAACAGGTTCATTGAGGACTTCTCGCAGTTCCAGCGAAGGATCGCGCAGGTTGGCATGTTCAACAGTTTGTCTCAATGCCTGCTCAAACTGACCTCGCCGGGAGTTCCCGACATTTACCAGGGGAATGAACTCTGGCAATTCAACCTCGTCGATCCCGACAACCGGCGGCCCGTTGACTATGATCGACGGCGTCGCTTCATTGAGGCGCTTCCACGCGATTTCGGTCAGATGAACCGCAAACTCGCCACCATGGATTCCGGCTTAGTGAAGATGTTCCTAACCCAAAGAACGTTGCAGGTTCGCAAGGAATGCGCGCTTGTTTTTCAGCAAGGCCGTTATCTGCCGCTGAAAGTGAATGGTTCGAAGTCCACCCATATCTGCGCCTTTGCCCGGATATACAAAGATCACTCCATAATTGTTGCTGTCCCTCGTCTCTGCGCAACGCTACTTGGCGAAGATTTCGATAGTCCATGCCATGAATCGTTGTGGGGCGACACTGCAGTCGAGTTTCCTTTTGCCGAAAACCAGTGTTATCAAAATGTGTTCACAGGTAGCTGCACTCCGATCACGCGAGGCGATCAGCAAGCCTTCTTCTTGGCCTCCAGGCTGTTCACCGATTTCCCGGTCGCCCTCCTTATTAAAAAGTCCTCCCCTGACTAGCCACCACTCCCGGTTCGCTGGCGTTACTACAGGAATCACCCGATTGACGGCATGACGCTGACCTGCGGTATAACGTTGGGTACACAGTGGAAATTTGGGTACAGAGTGGGAATATGGATCATCTCCATAAAACAGATTGCAGCCGATGGAAAGACCTGTATATCGCGGCTCTTTTTGAGGTGGATAGGTCCGTGCTCCCGGACCGGATCGCTCAGGCCCAGACCGCGCTCGTGCAAAGAGCGCGGCAGTTGTTCTATACCCCGGGAGACCATATTGAAGAGGAAGTCGCGCTGGAAGATGCGATGTACGCTCTGCAAGCCTTACGGAATACTCATCTCGGCGGGCACTCAGTCGAAGAACCTGACGCCGCTGCGGCCTAGCAGTCTGCTGAGAGACTCACGTTTGGCTCGCGCAGTTTAGTCATCCGGTTCCACCACGACTGGAGGGGCATGAGGAAAGCCGCGACGTCCAAACTTCCAGTCAGTTCTGTTGATAATTGGAAGCGACTTTTTGAAGCAGCGCTTGTGGAAGATGACCCGGGCCTGTTGCCTCATCGTCTGCAAAACGCGAAAGACGCCATTGTGGACACGATCGAGACTTCCTTTGACACAGCCTCGTCCTCGGATCGTCTGCTGCTGCTGGCAGCGCTCAATACGATCAGCAGTCTCTTTGAAGCCAATCTACGCCGGCCTCATGGCGAAACGCTGGGACATTCGGCATAGGATACTGGGAGGCGGAACGTCTCTCCGCAGCGACGCGACAATTCATCCTCGGAATCGCGAAAGGAACGACAACTTGCACAGAGATCAGAGAAAAGATGACGACGAACGCTCACCGGAACGAAAGAGCGACTGGCAGGCCCAACCCAACCTCCCTGGCGATGACGCCCGGCTAATAGAAAGCTCAATCGCGGGCGAATCCGGAGATATCCAGGGCCTCTCGGATGTTGAAGAGGCGACGGAGGAGTCGGTCGAAGAACTGGCGGCAAGTGGACAGGCCTTGGAGGCCTCAGCCGTCGAAGGTCTCGAAGATGCCGCCGATCATCCGGAACGCCCGGTCCAGACCCATGAAGATTACGGCCGTCCCAATGACGCTCTTCCCACCAATGAATAAGAAGAAGATGTTGCGTGAGAAAGAGCCCGCATCATGGTGGGCAGGCACGAAGCAAAAAATCGCCGGTTAGATCAAGGCCCTGCCCGTGTTCATCGGATTTCCCCGTTTTATCGATTGAGTGGTCGCTCCCTCCACTTTGGCGGAGGGTTTCGCTGTCGACATCGGTAATTCCGCGAGAGGTATCTTTGCGCTCACTCGCGTCCCGCTCGCGTTCGATTCGATATTCAGACTTCCGCCAAGTTGGCGCATCCGCGCTAACATACCGCGCAGGCCAACCCCGGAATTGCTTCCCGCGACCAGTTCCGATTGCATCTCGGCGGAAATACCCTTCCCTGAGTCCTTGATCTCCAGTACTGCTTCTTTGCCGGACGTATAGAGGTGAATTGCAGCCGTTGTACTGCCCGAGTGTCGATGGATATTGGTAAGCGACTCCTGCACAATCCGGAAAAAGCAGAGTTCCACATCTCGCGGCAGCCTCTCCACGTCTTCCCCCATGCTCAGGCTGATACTGATTTTGCTTCGCCTTCCAAATCCCTCCACATACCATTTCAGCGCGGATTCCAGTCCAACCTCGTCCAGCAATGGGGGGTGCAACAGATGAGACATGGTTCGGATATCGTTGGTCGCCTGCTCGATCAGCATGGCATTCTCTTCGATCGCACGTGCCGCATTGGAGCTCAGTTTCTTATTCTCCGCGGCCACTTGTGTCGTATTCATGCTCATAGCCGCCAACAGTTGTCCCACACCGTCATGCAGTTCCCGCGCAACTCGCCTGCGCTCGTCATCCTGTGCCCGCAACAGCCGTCCAGAGAGTTCTTTGAGCTGGTCATTCCGCTTTTCCAGATCCCGCGTCCGGTCAGCCACTAACTTTTCCAGATCCTGCACAACTTCCTTCAACTGCGCCTCGGCCTGCACTCGATCCGTGATATCCGTATTGATCTCCATGATGCGGGGCGACTGATCGTCGGTGTTTTGCGAAAGCACCCACCTCGAGAGTACGGTCACCTGTTTGCCGTCTTTGCAGGTGTGCAGCAGTTCACCCTCCCAGCGTTTGCCTTGCTTCAAAGTCGCCGCGATCGCTTCCCGGGGTTCCGGGAATTTCGTGCGCAGCAGCACCGTGGGACTCTTCCCAAGGGCCTCCTCGCGAGTCCACCCGTAAAGCTGTTCTGCACCAGTGTTCCAGTAAGTGACTCTTTCCTGCGCATCCTGAACTATCACGGCGTTGAAGCTCAGGTCGAGGAGTCCAGCCTGCTCGGCCAGGCGTGATTGCCGTTGCTTCCGCTCCTGAATGTCCAGGTTGATGCCCGCCCAATAAACGATCTGGCCGTCGTCGCCCCGGATGGGGACACCCCGGGCAAGGATGTGATGCCACCGCCCACCCACGCCTCGAACCCGGTGTTCACGTTCCCAGGATGCACCGCTTTCAACACATTCCTTCCACGCTGCGATGGTCGCCTCTACTTCGTCAGGATGTAGAGCCTTGGTCCAACCTAATGTCGAACACTGTTCCTGGGTAAACCCGATCAGTTTCAAGAACGACTCGCTCGCATAGATGTTTCGACCAGCCCTATCGCAAATCCAGATTCCATAGTTAATGGACTCGCCAATTCCGCGGTAAAGTCGTTCGCTCTCTCTCAGTTGCTCCTCAGCTTCTCGCCGTTGGGTATCATCCCGAAAAACCACGACGACGCCTGTGATCTTGTCTCCGGCTCGTAACGGAGAGGCGCTCATGACAACCGGAAATAAAGTTCCACCTTTGCGGATAAAAATATCGGCGTGCTCCCGTAGTTCCTCGCCTTTCTCCAATACTTGTAGGCCGGGGCACCCGCTCGCGGGAAAAGACGTGCCGTCGGGATGGAGGTAGTGCGTCATATCGTGCATCTTCTTGCCGAGCAACTCGTCGCTCGTCCAGCCGAACATGGCGCAGGCTGCGGGATTAATCGCCGTGACCAGGCCCTGAACATCCACGGTGTACAAACCTTCCGCCATACTCGTCATCGCTGAGAGGAATCGCTCCTCACTCTCGCGCAGCTGTTTCTCCAGCGCCGCGCTGCGCTGAATGATTTCCTGCATGTCCGTGTGCTGGTTGGTAACAGTAGGGATGGTGGGATCCAGAAACGGTTCACGGCTCTGCATCTTGTCGATGGCGCCCAGCAGATTCTGCGAAACCGAGGACTTCACCACGTACCCGCGGGCGCCGGCTTTGAAAGCCTGTCGCACCATTTCCTCACTCTCATGCTGGGAAAGAATTAATACCTGGATTTCCGGCAGAAGTCGGCGGATCTCCTGGGTCGCTTCCAGCCCATTCAGGTTCGGCATGCTGACATCCATCACAATGACGTCCGGCTTCAGCTTTTTTGCTTGCTCGACGCCATCGCGACCATCGACCGCCTCGCCGCACACTTCAATATCGGCGCGCCGCTCCAGAAGCGAACGCACCCCGCGGCGCACGACTTCGTGATCGTCGACGATTAGAATCCGAGTCATCAAACTTGCCCTACGACACTGTCCAGCATATCCCGCGCGTCTTTCTGGTTAAAAAGCGCCGCAGTATTTACCTGATGTTAAGCTCCGCGGTCCTGCATCCCTATACAGAATTCCCTGTACGCAGGGGTTTACAAGGTTGGCCATTCAACGTGTCCCGGATCGCGTCGCATCAAGGCAAAAGTAGAAGGTCGCCCCCTTGTCCACCTCGCCTTCGGCCCACACTTCGCCCCCGTGACGCCGGATGATTCTTTGCACAGTCGCCAGCCCGATACCATTCCCTGGAAATTGCGCCGCCGGATGCAAGCGCTGGAATGGCTGGAACAATCGCTCCGCCGCGCGAGGGTCGAAACCGGCTCCGTCATCGCGGACATAATAGATTGTCTTTCCATCTTGCTCTTTCGATCCGAATTCGATTCTTGCTTTGGGATGAAGAGAGGTGTACTTCCATGAATTGCGCAACAGATTTTCCATGACGATCGTTAGCAACCGCGGATCCCCTTCCACATTCTTCACGTCGGCGATGACGACTTCGACATTACGTTCAGGATGGCTTTGCCGCAATTCCTCGCCGATCGAGCGAGCCATGGCGCCCAGATCGACGGGTTTTCGTTCCATCGCCCGGCTTGAAACCCGCGAAAGATTCAGGAGATCATCGATCAACTGCATCATGCGCTTCCCGGAGGCTTTGATATGCTCGATCAGTTCCGTTGCTTTGCTATCGAACTTATCCCCGTATTCTTTGCGCAGCACATAAGTGAACCCATTGATGGCGTCGACCGGTCCGCGCAGATCGTGCGAAACCGAATAGGAGAATGCCTCGAGTTCCCGATTGGCTACCAGCAGTTCCCGTGTGCGTTCCGTAACCCTGTTCTCCAAGTCATTACGGGCCTGCAAAAGTTCATTATCCCGCAACTGAATTTGGGCCAGCATGTCGTTGAACGCATCCACCAGAAGAGCCACTTCGTCGTGTTCGCGGCTGGGATTGGCACGCACAGAATAGTTTTTCTCCTCGGAAACCTTACGCGCCAGTTCCGCGAGTTGAACGATTGGGAGCGCGACTGACTTCTTAAAAAGAGAAGAGACAATCAAGGCCGCTCCCAGACTGATCAGCAGCACTACGAAGACAATCGCTGCATATCGTTTCAGCCTCCGCCCGATCTCCGTGAGGTCGCTGCGGATGTAAACATAGCCCACCGGCTTGCCTTCCAGCAGGATGGATCGCGCCAGCACAAGGTGTTTGCTCCCGACAACGTAGACTTCGTTCTCATTTGCGGGAAGCACCGGGATACTTTGAATCGCGACCTCTCCCAGGCGCGTGTAGGTGGCGAATGGCCTTCGATCCAGTGTCAGAATCCCCGCCGATTCGATGTTGGGCGAGTTCTTCAGAGCGGAAAGCGTGCTGGAGGCGGATTGCGGATCGTTGAAGAGCAATGCCGAAACGCTGTTGGAACCGACGATCTGTGCCTGTACCGAAATCGAATGCACCAAGCTTTGACGAAACGTGATCTGGTCATAAGCGAAGAAAGCGGCGCATGCCAGCAGCAGCGCCGCAGCGCTCACCAGCATGTTCATGAACGTCAACTTCCTTGAGATTGACTGATTGGGTGTTCTCATCGGCCAATCTCTCCCAGGTGTTCCGCGCCCGTTACCTTGATGGCAACTTTCAGCAACTCGGAACTGACAGACAATCCCGCGTCGCTCATCGGAGCGACATTCACTTGAAACCGGACCCGTCCCTCCTGATTTACAAACTCAATCATGCCTCCGTGCAGGGTGAAGTCTGGAATGTCGCTGACGGTCAGCGCATTCAGATGCCTGGCCCCCGCAAGAATTCCCTTTAGACGACCCGCCTCCGAAGAGCTGACGAATAGGATCCGGCACTGGCCGGCGTCCTGCATTCCCGCAATGTTTCTCGCAACAATTGTCTTGCCGTCGACGCTCTCCCCAGCGATGGTCGACTCGAGTAGCGTGCCGAAAGGATTCTTGCCGATGACGCAGATGTCGAACGAGTTCCCGCCGTTCGTGGCATTCGGCTGCCAGCGTATGAATTTGCCGAAATTGTAGAGATATACCGCTTTGATCTGGGACTCGGTGGGCCCACTAGTGGATTGAGCAGAGTCCGGAAGCGAAGAAAAACAAAAGAATAGCACCGGCGCGAAGATGCAGAAGAAGCGCCTTGCGAAACCCCGCAGACTGATAACAGCCTTCGCATCGGTGCGGAGTTCCCAACCAGCGCTTCGTTGTCCGTGCCGCACTTCGCTTAACGGCATTCGCGCTCCGGTAGGCAATTGTGGCGATGGGGCTCCACCCCGTCCGGCGGGACCTGGTCCCGCCGCCTCACCAGCGGTAGTCATTTCTGCCACGTGATCTCTGCGTAAGCGCTTCTCTTGATCTGTACAGGGGGACCGGGTTCACCGTTGAACTCTGCGTGATGGGGCTGGAGTAGATTTTGCCCAACGACCGACAGGCGAAACTGTTGGCTGATCTTCCATCCGAACGTTACGTCCGCGCTCGAATAGCCCCGGATGGCTGCCGATGGCATTCCCCCGGGCAGCGCGCTCACATATCGATAGAAAAGATCAAGCGTGAACGCTCTCGAAATGTCGAAACCAGATTGTACAAACACCTGGTGTTGCGGGCTTGAGCCCTGAATGCCAGGTCCTGACCCAACATCCATCGAATGACTGCCCCGCTTTATATGCATTTCGAGGAATGAGTACGACCCGCCCAGTCGCCAGAAGCTGGTCACATTCCACTGCGGAGCAATCTCTCCACCCTCCGTCGTTCCCACCAGGCCATTGCCGAACTCCGCCGGTATCAGTATGTGCGGAGGACCCGGATTAGTTTCAATAAAAGGACCACCCGTGATGTCTTCGCTGAATTCGTCTCCGTAATGATTATAGAAAGCGGCAATGTCGACATAGAGTCGTTTCGTCAGCAACCGGCGATACCCAACCTCAGATCCGTTGAGTTCCTCCGGATGGAAGTCGGGGTTTGCGTTAAACCGCGCAAATACAGGCAAGCCTTGAAGAAAGCTACCAGTAAATCCCAGCAGATAAAATTCACGCTCAGCTGCGGAAGGTGTGCGCACGGCGTGCGTAAATGCGGCCCACACACTCTGCGTGCTGCTCGGAGTGTAGAGCAGGCGAACACTTGGCTGGAGCGCCAGCCCGGTGTAATTGGTATTCAGAATTTTCGTGCCCAGCGACAGCGAGAGCTTGTCGTCGACCAATCCGATGTCATCCTGCAGGAAGGCCGTCAACAGCCGGTCGGTGCTGCGGTCCGGAGCGAAAGTAAGGCCCGACACCACCTCCGGCTCATAGCCGTGGCTGAAGCGGGCGCCGGCGCCCCAGGACACGTGTTGACTTAGTGGTAAATTCAGGCGTTGAAGAAAGTCGATGTCGAAGGTATTGCGGACGTCGGCGAAATTGGGTTCGTAGCGGTTGGTTCGATCGTAATAAACTTGTAATTGGGCGTCCTCGCCGTCGCCGGTGGTTCGTTTCCAGCGGCCCAGGATATTTCCTCCCGAAAGCAGGGCATTCCCGTCTACCGTCTGGGAGTAGGGCGGGGCGTAGGTGGTGGAGGTTACGCTTTCTCCCGCTCTTTGGTCGTATAGGTCGCCCTGGAGGGTGAAGTCGTCGCGCTTGTTTTCGGCCCAATCCATGCGAAAACCACCTTGCAGAGCGCGCCAGTGATCGAAATTCGCATCGTCGGAGTGGAACTGAGGGGCGCGGTTGAAGCCCTTGGCATATCCGCGATAGTCGAGTTTGCCGGTGTGTCCTCCGTAGCGCGTTGCGAAGAACCCCTGTTCCACGCTTCCTCCACCGACCGAGGTGAGTTCTCCCTGGGTTTGAGCGGCCGTCCTGGTGATGATGTTGATGACGCCATTGATCGCATTTGGCCCCCAGATGGTCGCGCCTGGACCGCGAATGACTTCGATGCGATCGATGTCGTCCATCACGGTGTCCTGGACTTCCCAATAGGTGCCGGCCAGCAAGGTCGAGTACACGGTGCGGCCGTCGACGATGACCAGGATGTCGCGGGAAAGGCGGCTTCCGAAGCCGCGAATGCCGATGGACCACTTGTCGTTGTCGATGCGGGCAACCTCGACTCCGGGCGCCATCCGTAATGCTTCCGGGATGCTGGTAGCGCCCGAGCGGACGATCGCGTCGTGGGTGATGACGTAAATCGCGGCGGGAGTTTTCCAGACGGTCTCCGGCGTCCGGGATGCAGTAGTTACTTCTATATTGCCCAGTTGTTCAAGGCTCAGCTGCTTCAGAGCATTCTGGTCGTTTTCGGTGGACGTGTCGGCAAGGCAAGCGGAGACGAGAGAGATCACCAGGGGCAGCATCCACAGGTGTGCATGTGGCGATCGGACCCTGATCCTCATTGGCGGAGTGGCACTCCTCTGTTCTCAATTCCCCTTAGCCACGCGTGCCAAAGGGGACGACTGCTTGATAACCAGCTTCTTGGCTTCCCGACGCTTTACGAGGCTGCGAAACTCGTGCCGTCCGCTAACGCGGACTCAGTTTGCTTTACTTCCTGCTACCCAGCTCACGAACTGGGCTCGAATGGCACCGCGTCGCGACTCAGACCGGATTTGTTCCACCGCCGCTTCCCGCTTGAACCAAGTCTGTTTCACCGAACGGCGCTATACTCCAAGCTTCACAACCATCTAAAAACAGCTAGCGCTGAATCATCTTTTCCAACTCCCTGAGAACAACTTCCACGTCGCGCTTCTGAATCCAGGCGTCGACTACGCCGACGGTTTCGTCCGGGAGCGAGGCAAAGCCCGACAGCACCATGATGGGGATCTCGGGGTACAACGACTTCATTTCACCCGCCACCGACACGCCTTTCATGCCCGGCATCCAGTAGTCGAGGACGACCGCATCCGGTTTCCGGGCGCGAAAGACTTCCAGCGCTTCAGTGCCGCTGCGCGCGGTCAGGACTTGGACGCCGGCGGATTCGAGCAGCATCTTCCGGGCGACGAGTTCGTTGTCGTCGTCGTCGGCACACAGCACGATCTTGCCATTCAGGCCCGGTTCCCGCTCTGGCTTGGTTCCCGAGGGGGAGCCCAGGGTTTTGGTTATGGTCGTCAAAAGAACCTCCACTTCTTGACCTTTCTGTACGTATGCGTCGACCGTCTTCATCATGTGAGGGGGGATACGGACGGCCGACATGGCAATGACTGGCAGCGCCGGATGGTCGGACTTGATATTTTCGGCGACCTCGTCCCCGTTCATTCCGGGCATGAGGTAGTCGAGGATGACGAGATCGATCTTCGTTCCACCGGAGACGATGTTCAGTCCATCCTGGCCGCTGGGGGCGGTTAAGACCTCGTACCCGGAACCTTCGAGCACACGGCGGCGAAGTTCCAGCGTGGGGCGGTCATCGTCGATGCAAAGGATTGTGATCACCACTTAGTCCCGGGATCGGCCCGAAGTTTCGTAGTGTGGCAAGGGTCCGCCGAGGAGACAATACAGGGCTTTCCTGATAACCAGGTAGTTACCTAAAGCGATGATCTCGCGGATTATTAACTGATTAATAGTACGCGGCTCATGTTTACCTGAACATAAACGTAATTTCTTAACTATATGAATCAAAATATATGTTTCAGGCGGTATTGACTTTAGGGCGTTTTTTCTGACCCGGGATGATTGGGCTATTATTGGCCCGTGAGGGTTCCCAGCGCTCAAGCGCCGGGCTATTGTCGGGTGTCCCTCCGGGACTTGATCGCAAGGTGGGCTGAAGGTACAGGGTTTCCGGAGCGGTATCGCTTTCAGTGCGACAGGTTCCTAGTCCGCGGTCTCAAAAGCGGTGCGCAGGAAGGTGGCGAGTTGCCAGCCGTCCATGTAGTTGTAAGGAAACTCTCCCATCGAATAATGGCCGCAGGGAAGAACCACGACTTTATGATCGAGATGATAGCGGGCAAACTCGGCCACCACCTTCCGGGAAAATTCGGGCAGGAACGTCAGATCGTACTTCGCATAAACGATCAGCGATTTGCGCGGCCAGCGCGCGAACTTGTCGAAGTACACCATGGGACTCACGGCGCGAAACACTCCCCGAAGACTGTTTTCATCCAATACCAGTTGCAGCGCCTCGCGGATGTGCCGCGTCGACTGGCCATGCCACACCACGTCGGCAAAATAGGTGGATGCGTGATTGAAAGCGGCCACCCGAATTCGCGGGTCATGCGAAGTCGCGATGAATGCGTAGCAAGAGCCGAGGCTCGTGCCCACAATTCCCAGCCGGTTGTAGCCCTGCGCTTCGAGCCAGTCGAAGCAGGAGCGCACGTCAACCACGCCCTGGCGCACGGCATCGATAGTGCGGCCGATGTTGGCGGAGACCGCATAGTCGGCGCGATGAACTCCCGCCGGACGCCGGATATCGTGATACGGGAGGCTGAGGCGTAGCACGGCAATCCCAAGCCAATTCAAGACCCGGCACAGGCTGTTGTAGGCCAGCCCGTCGGCGTTCCAGTGGGGAAGGACAACTACCGCGCGGCGCCCGCGCGCAGGAAACCAGCGGGCATTGACGAGATTGTTTTCCGGGAAGGGAGTCGCGACCGGCGAAGTGAAGCGCAAAAAGTCGGCGTGCGTTCCGCGAACTTTTTCTTCCAGCTTTGGATCGGGAACCTCGCGGGTGCTGAACACCTGGACCTCGCGGTTTTCGAGGCGGAAGTCGGTGGGCGTGTTATACGAGTAGAATTCGTCGCTGTTCTTGATGATGCGATCGTTGAAATGCGCAAAGTACTCGGTCAAATCGCGCGATGTTTCGCCGTGCGGGCCGCCGTTCCGCCCCGGCCAGGCCGCCGTCCATTCGACGCCCCAGTCGAGAGGCCGCACCACGCGGTTGTTGTCGACCGAAGTTAGCCGGGTCTCCCAGTCGTGCATCCATTGTCCATAGCGCGAGTGCATAATCTTTTTTGACTATAACAAACGTAGAAGGCAGAGCATTGGCTCTAGCAGTGAGTGGCAGGGAGACAACATTGAAGGGTTGAAATTGAAATTGACAGTTGACCGTGCCCGCCCAAAGCCGAAGCCCACAGCCTGATCTTCTCAGCTATAAACGCGCGGCACGCGCTGTGAGATGCCGCACAGGATTTCGTAGGGAACGCTTTCACAGAGGCGCGCCAATTCGACTGCGTCCACGCTTTTTGAGCCGCTTGATCCGATCAGGATCACTTCGTCTCCCACAGCCACTCCTGGGATGTGGCCGACGTCGACCATGGTGAGATCCATCGAGACGCGTCCTACGACCGGAGCGTATTCTCCACGCACGATCACCCGCGCGCGATTCGACAGCAGGCGCGGATAGCCGTCGGCATATCCGACCGGCAGCACTGCAATCCGGCTGTGCTCTTTGGTGACGTAGGTTCCCATGTAACCGACGGCCTGTCCCGCAGGCACGTCTTTCACGGTCAGCACGCGAGTCTTCCAGGCGAGTACGGGAGTGAGGGACAGCGGCGAATCGGCAATGGTCTCGCCCCCCCGCGTGGTGGGAAGCGAGTAGCCGTAGAGAAGAATTCCGGGACGAACCATGGTTTTCCAGGTTTCGCGGCGCGCGCTCACTGCCGCGGAGTTGCTCATGTGCACGAGCGGAGGATGCAAGCCGCGCTCGTCAAGCATGGCTAGCGCTGCCTCGAAGACCTTGACTTGGCGCGGAGCGTCCTCTGCATCGAGCACCTCGGCGGATGCGAAGTGGGTGCTCACGCCCTCGAGGCGCAAGTGCTCGCAGGTCGCGAGCTTGTCGAAGAATTGCGGGAGCGCTTCGGTGGGCGCTCCGAGGCGGTTCATGCCCGTGTCCACTTTTAAATGGACAGGCAAAACGACCTGCTGTTTGCGGGCCGCTTTTTCCAGACGCTCGATGTGCCAGTTCTCCCAGACGGTGGGCGTCAGGTTGTGGGCGACGATGCTGTCCTCCTCGCCCTTCCAGATTCCGGTCATCAGCAGGATGCGGGTCCAGATGCCGGCGCTGCGCAGGGCGCGTCCCTCGGCGGCGTCGGTTACTCCGAGCCAGGGCGCGCCTTCGGCTTCGAGAGCGAGCGCGCATTCGGTTGCTCCGTGGCCGTATCCATCGGCCTTGACCACTGCGCATATGGCCACATTTGCGCCGACATGCTGCTGCACGACACGAAAATTTTCGCGCAGGGTGGCGAGCGAAACTTCCGCCCAGGTGCGGCCGTCAAGAGCGAGCGAGCGGCGATCAGGCAGAACCAATCGATCAAGGCGAGGAGCATTCACTGTTGCCGATTATAGCGAGGCTTCCGCGCGCTGGTTAACGACCAAGGGTAACTAGTGGTGGTAGCTGCCGCCATTAGCCACCGGAGAGTATGAAGTTCACGGTAATCTCGGTCTCCACTTCTATGGGTTCGCCGTTGAGCAAGTACGGGCGATAGCGCCACTGACGCACGGCTTCGATTGCGGATGCGACTAACATGGCGTGTCCATTCACTATGGACAGGTTCTCGATTGTTCCAGTCTTGCTGATGATGGCGCGCAACTTGACCGATCCTTGAATGCGCGCCTCGCGGGCAAGCAGGGGATAGGTGGGCTTAACACGGTGGATGAGGTCGCCTTCGGACCGCTCCGAAACGCGCAACGGCCGCACGGGCGCAGGCGGTGGAGGAGGCGCAAAGGCGCTGAGGTCTCCGGTCGAGCCGGGAACTCCGGGGCCGCGATGGCCTGTGCCGCCAGGGACTCCGGTTTCAGCGAAGGCAGGCGCGCCGGGCACGTCATGATCAATCATTGTCGCTATCCCATTGGGAATGGCCGCCGGTTGCAGCAACTGGTCTCCGCTCATATTGGAGGCGTGCGGCGCTCGCTGGGCACCCCTCGGAGCGGGCGGAGCCGATGCGGGAGGGGGCGAAAAGACGCTGGCGGCGAGCCACTGCAACCGCGGCGGCCCTTGAACGAACAACACCGGAACGGCCAGCAGGAGGCTCAGTCCCAGCGCTTGCATGCTGAACGACGCGAGCGTGGTCCATCGACGGCGGGCAGAGTGATCCCAGGTGCTTTCGAGTGTGCTGAACATAAATTCCTCCGGAACGGGCCGCGTTGTGAGTACAGACACCTGTAGGGTGGGATTTGATCCAGAGGAGGAGGCACACGTCCCGCGCGAAGATGGGGAGCAAAAATAAGGACCGCGCTGGCGCGCGGTCCTTATTAAGAGCATAAGAGCGAGCGGGAACGAAAATGATTCCCGCGGTGTCGCTACTGTTTGGGCGGAGTCGATGCAGGCGCTTTTGGAGCGGGCGCCTTGGTGCCGGTGCCGGAACCCGGCTTCGCCGGCTTTGCCGGTGTAGTGCCAGCCGCCGGAGGAGCCACGCCCGACTGCGTGTTGTAGGCTTCGACCACGGGCTGCGTGATGTCGACGGCCGGACCGTACCAGATCACCGGGCCGCGCGGCCACTGCTGGGAAGTGTCAAGGATCATGCCGTAGCCGTTGTCTCCGGCATACTTCACAATGAGTGGAGCCATCTTGGTGAGGATTTTGTTTCCAATCTCGCCCTGCTGGTTTTGGAAATCCTCCTGGGCGTCTTGTGTCGAGCGATCAAAGCTCTTCTGCTTGCCCTCGATCTGCTTGACCAGTTTGTCGCGTGCCTCGTCATTCAGTTTGTCCTGCTGGGCGCTTAGCTGCTTTTTCAGGCTGTCGATTTCTTCCGCCTTACCCTTCAGCTCATTCTGCTTGGGCTCGAATTTCTTGCTGAGTTCCTGAAAGTCGTGCTGGCCTTCATTGGAAGCGAAAATTGCCTGCTCAATATTGATGGTGCCAACTTTTGTGCCCATCGGCTTCGGGGCCGCAGCGGCAGCAGATGGAGCGTTGGGGGGAGTTGCGGCGGCGGATGGGTCCGCCTGGGCCACAGCGAAGAGGGAGAGGCCGAACAAGACGGCCGCGATGCGCGCAAACTTACTGATCATTGGATCTTGAACTCCTTCGGTTTTTGGGGAACTTTGATGCTTCCAGCTCGCTGGTTTCTACGAACTGATCGCAGGCGAGCCGATCAGACCCGCACACCGAGCACGCGGACGCGTAAAACGTCCGGCTCTACACGCTCATGAAGCGTGTGATCACCCACAGTTCCTTGATTGGGTGTAGACGCACAGATTATACGGAGGTCCGGGAACAGCGTCAAACCGCAGATTCCTGCTGGCCTCGATGAGGCGTGGATTCTCAATACGCTGCGCGCCGGACGCTATTGTCTGCTGGGATGTGGGGTGCGAGCAAACGGGTCGTCTCACCTCAAGGTGCGGAGATAGGCGAGAAGATTTTTCAGGTCTTCTTCACGCAAGCGTTGATCGAAGGCGGGCATCGTTCCCTTGCCTTGGATAATCGTCATCCGAACTTGGGAGTCGGTGGCGAGGGCGCCACTGGGAAGCGACTTTCGAAGAAACAGGCCGTGCAGGTTTGGCGGCTGCTTGTGTAAATCGGGTTGCGGATTCTCGTGGCATTCGGCGCAGTTGTTGTCGTAAATCCATTCGCCTTCGATCACGGCGGCGCCCGGTTGCTGGCGCTTTGGTTCACAAGCGCACGATAAAAGCGCGGCCAAAAGAGCTGCCACTAAAAAGGGCCGGCGAGCCATTACTCCCCTCCGGCCTGCGAACTTCCGTGCGCGGACTGCTCGAGGCTAGCCAGCAGTTCGTTCCAGGTCCATTCCGTGGACCAATATCTCGCCACTGTTCCATTCGGCGAAATCAGCACAATGCTCATGGTGTGGGTGATCTGGCCTCCTTGTTCTTCATACTCCAAACCGGATGCCTGGGCCAGATGCTGCAGGTCGCCGGGATCGCTGGAAGCGAAGTCCCAGTGCGAGAAGCCACTTTCGTCGCCGTCGAGATACGCCAGCCCGTACTTGCGCAGCACCGAGGGCGTGTCATATTTGGGATCGAAGCTGATGGTCAGCAGTTGGGTCTTGCCGTAGTCCGCGGGATTTTTCTTGAGCTCATTGTGAATGCGCGCGAACTGGCTGCTCAGGCGTGGACAAAAATTCGGCATGGGGCAGCGCGTGTAAATAAAGGTTACCAGCACCGCCTTGCCGGCAAAATCCGATAGCCGAATTTTGCGCCCGTCCTGATTGGTGAGGGTAAT
>JBEKOW010000004.1:0-60635 GCA_049521375.1 Terriglobales bacterium | reverse complement strand
GCGGTGATGACCGGGTCGCCTTCGGTGGTGAAGGAGGTGGTGCAGAAGGCTTGGCCATTACTCAAGGGTGCTGGATTGCCTTGACTGCAGGACAGATTGTTATTCCCCTGGGAGAACGTGACTGTGCCCACACCCACGGGATGGCCACCGCCGTAGGTAACCGTCGCCGTAAACGTGGTCGAATTGTTCGGCGACATCGTAAAGGATGGATTCTGCGACGACGTGATTACAGTGGTCGTGGACTGCGGCGGGGCCAGGGCCTGGAAGTTCGCCGTCATTGTCGCCGGCTGGCTGGGCATGGTGAAGGTGGTGCTGGCTTGCGCGGCGTTGTCGAAGGTTCCTCCGGACCAATCCTCGAAGGTGTTGGCGGTTGCCGACACCGAGACCGGCGCATTGGCGGCATAGTAAGTCCCAGAGGTGGGCATCGTCACCGTTCCAGCGCCCGCCGGGGAGACCGCCGTCGTCAACTGGTAGGTGGTTGCGAAATTCGCGGTGTAGCTGATTCCAGTGGGAGTCAGCGGCGAGTGCGACTTCGTGCTCCCGGCACCGTTCTGGGAGCGCGCATCCCCGGTCGTGCTGGAAATCGTAATCTGATGCGAGATCGCGCCGCCGTCCGACCAGCTCGTCCAGGTATTCTGCACTCCGTTCGCAGTCTGCGGCGAGGTTACGGAAATCGTATGCGTTGAACCGTTGGTCAGCGAAAGCACTTTCTGCGAGGTGTAAGTCGAACTATCCACCGTTACCTGGAGCCCGGACGGATTGGTGTTAAACGACACCGACACAGGGCCTCCGATGATGGTCGTGGGATCGCTGGCGGTAGGACTGTTGCTGGCGCCGCCGCCCGATACCTGGGCGGAATTCGTTACCGAGCCAGTGCCGATGGGCGCGGTGTAGAGGACGCTTATGGTGAGCGTGAGAGTATCGCTCTCGCCGGCAGCCATCGCGGAGGTTCGGCTGCAACTGGTTCCCGAGCAACTCCAGTCCGAACCGGTGCCGCCTCCCGAGTGGGCAGTCTCAGTAAAGGAAACCTCGCTTAGCCCGGTGGGCAGTGTGTCACTAAGACTGATCGTGCCCGAGGTCGCGCTCTGGCCAGTATTCGTGACCGTTATGGTGTAGGTGTCGGACGGATCGCCCTGCGTGAAGCTGGCGGGGCTATTCGTCATGCTGATCGAAAGCGTGGGCGGCGTCGCGGCCTGGTTGATGGTGATGTCCGCAGTGACCGTTTGATTGTCCACGGTGACTGGGACGGTGCCCATGCCACTCGAACCTCCCGCAGCGAAGGTGCCACTGGCCGTGCCGCTGGTGAGTGAGGAGGGGAAACCAGAGATCGTTCCCAGGGTCGGACTGCCGTAGCTTACTGGGGTTCCGGTGGGCACGCTGAATCCGCTTCCGCCGTTTGAATCGTGCGTGAGGTCGACCGTCACGGTCGTGGAGGTATTGGTGTTGATCGGATTGGGGTTGGCGCTGGCACTCAACTTCAGGTAGGGACTGAAGGTCGCGGTCGCGGAATTAGCATAAACGCTGTCGCATCCGCTATTGCCAGGTCCGGCGTTGCATCCCCACCAGTTGTCGGTGATGGTGGCAGTACCGCCTGATTGAATAGAAAATCCCGTTCCGTCGGTGGCGCTGTTGCCGACGATGCGCGAGTCGGAAACGGTTAGCGTATAGCCGCCACTGCCGACCGACGCATCGATCGCTCCGCCTATGGAGCTCGGTGCCTTCGTGAACCCAGTGTCTTCCTGAGCCTGGTTTCCCGTGAACTTAGAGCCTGAGATGTTTACGGCACTGCCCGTTCCTATCTGAAGTTCCAGCGCACCGCCAACGCCCGTGCTGTTGTTCGTGAAAATCGAATTCGTGATCGTCTGCGCGCCCATGGACGCAGTGCCACCGTAATTGTTGGCGAACAAGAACGCCCCGCCAAATCCGACACCATTCAGCGGAGCTTGAGCGGCCGTATTGCCGGAGAAAGTCGAACCGCTTAGCATAAGTGTGGGGCCAAAGTAGGCGAGGGCCCCACCCTCGCCGTTGATAATGTTGTTTGGGGGAGCGTTGCAAAAACCTTCGCAAGTTCCCCCGTCGTTATTGTTCTGCATCACTACGCTGGTTATGGTGAGCGTTGAGCCCGCCGAACCGCCGGCAAAGACGGCGCCGCCACCTGACACACAGTCGCCCGGAGCGCCGTCGACATAGCGCAGGCAATTCCCTCCGCTCAGCGTCATATTCGAGAGCGAGATGGGGATATTCCCGACAAAATTCCAGTCCTGTTCCATGATGCGATCCACGCCGTCCGTTTGGGTGATAGTGGTCGACGCAGGCGTTGTCCCCATCCCGACGATCGACATGCTCTCGCCGGCGACGCTACCAGTGAAAAGCTCTCCGGTCTCACCGTCCCAATAGTTATTCGGGCAATCACAAGGGGGGACGGGCCAGTTTCCGCCCGTAACCAGGCTCAAGTTATACGTGCCCGCGGGAACGTTAATGATGTAATTTCCGGCCGCAGCGCTGTGGGCAACGTTGTAAGCGGCCTGGTTATTGGCTTCGCAAACCGCCTCGCGCAGGCTGAGCTTGCCATCCGTTCCTGCCCCGGTCGTAGCCCCAGAACCCACGATCGGAGGCGTCCCGTTTGGCGAACTGGTTTCGGGGCAGGCATTGATGTCGTCCTCATCGGCGGTGTTTGTCACCGAATATGTGGTAGCACCGGTCTCCGGAGCCAGGATGGGAGCGGACTGGCCCTCGGCCAAAACGACCAAGTCGCGCCCGGCATTGATCTTCTGCGGCAACGCCAACGCGGCCACTGGCCGCCCGGAGAACGAAATGTCCGTACTCGGGCTGGTCGTATTGCCCGACGTGTCGAGAATGCTGAGCTGGCTTCGCCCCGCGTCGATCACCATCAAGTCGAAGGTGGAAGTGGTTGCCAGGTGCGGTGAGTTAAATGCCGAGGGCGACAGAGGTCCGGCGGGAGCGGACACGGTCTGCGGCAACCGCTTGGCGATGGTCCAAGGGCCGAGTTCGGTCGGGTCTGGCGCCGGCTGGCCGCCTCCCCTCGCCATCACCGCGCGCCGCGCCGTAGCCTCTGCCGGCGTCAGCGGCGTCAGATTCAAGGTTCCGTGTTGCAGGATGGAAATGCTTCCGTCGTCTGCGAGAACCGCGATCTCGGTGCGGTCGTCGCGATCCCAGATGAAAGCGCCCAGCGCCAGTCCCCGCACCTGGAAGGGCAGGCTGACCGTCTCAGTTTCGGGGTTCGCCAGCAGCGCGTTATAGATCACGACCACGCTGGAGCCCGCGCCCACCGCCAGGTCTGCGCCGCCTCCCAGCGTTCCCCATTCCAGGCTTGTTCCCCGCGCGGGGAGCGAAAAAGTCTGCCCCGCGCTCAGGCCTGCGGAGCCCGGCATCAGAATGGTGATCTGCGGCCCTTTTCGCCCGTCGGTGCTGACTGCCACATGACCGGCAGGCGTGACCGCCATCGCCAACACCGGGCCGGCCGTGGTCACTAGTTGCGGAGCGGCAAAGTTCCCGTGTCCATCGCCGGCGAGAAAATAGAGCGATCCGCCACGCGCCGCCACCAATACATCCTTACGCCCGTCCAGATTGAAATCCCCCGTCACGATCAGGTCGGGAGACTCGGGCAGCACAAACACCTTGGCGTTCGGCAGGAAGGTCGGAGGGACATTGCCCTCCACCGCCTTCTGGTAGAGCGAAGTGTCGGTGGGAGCGAAGGCGTCGGGATTGGCCTTATACAACGCCAGCACGCCGCCATTCTTGCTGGAGTAGCCTGCGACCACGTCGACTGCCCCGTCGGCGTCGAAATCCGCGCTCGCCAATGCTGTCGGATTGGCCTTCCCGCTCTCGAGCGCCGCGACCGCATCCGGCGCTCCCGTATACGCGATCTTCGCGCTCTGCGGAGTTTTAAAATTGACCAGGGGCTTGCCCGCGCTCGGAAGGATGCGGGCGGGCGAACTCGCCACAATCTTGCTCAATGGAAAATAAACGAGGCTGAGGAGCAGGCAGCAGACGACCGAAGAGAACACCCACGCGGGGTGGGCCGAACGAGGGCGCAACATCATGAGGCCTCCGTTCAGGAGTGTTTACGAATCCACTGACCCACTCACTGAACACAGAAAATGATTCAGCTATGAACCTTTTGCAAGGTTTATCCCGGTCTTAAGACACAGGCGGGGCGCCTGCAACACGGCGTCAGAATGGTCTCTCGGATCAGTTGCGAAGTCAAGCTGAAAGCTCTTGCTGGTCATACCACACTAGAAATTTCCCCTGGTTTTGACTTCATGCCTTCGGGGAAAGCCTTTCTCCAGAGATGGTTGGCAGCTGGAGGAAGACTAGGTCGTAAGATCCGGAAGGCGGTGGGGCAGCCGATTCTCCCGCCCAGCGCGGTAGAAGCCGTCAACTCGTGGAAGCTGGCACGCGGATCGCGATAGTGAATGGCGAAGTTCTGGCCTTGTTTTTCCCGCACTAGCAGGGGACTTCTGGCCGGCGCCCGGTAGTGGCTTTGCCGTTCCAGTTGCCGCAGTCGATTGAAACTCCAACTCATGACCTTAACTTAGCGCCATCGTACGATAGTCGTTAGAAGACAAAACCATACGGACGCCAACGATGGCCAGAACCTTGCTGAACCACGTGAATGGAGGCCTGAGTTCGGAAGTCTTCTCTGTCGACTATTGTTCTGGTGCTGCGCTGAGTTCGGGCGGGGCGGCGCTGGTCATCTGATGAGCCCAGCGCATGGCCTCGTTGTAGGCGCTGTTCATGAAGTAAAGAGACAAATCAAGTTTCTTGCCAAGGCCTGTAACCTTTTGCCAGTCGCCAGCCTCGCGCGCGATCATGAGGTCATAAATCGGAGAGAGTGGCGTCTCGACGTGGGTCTTTCCCGCCAGGAGCTGCGCCTTGGTATTGGGGTCGAGGGACAACTTTTCGATGACGACTCCAATCGGTACTTCGAGGATCGCATCCATGAGGGAAAGCATCCCCATAAGGAAGAGATCGGAGTCCACGTTTTTGACTTTCGGAGCGATGAGTTCGCAAAAGCGGGCGCGGACCATCGAAGCGAGCACGAGGTCGGAGGATTTGTCGCGGCCCATCACCAGGGTCGTGGCCATTCTGATCCAACGAACCAGTTCGCGTTCTCCCAAAAGGTTCAAAGCGTGGCGGACCGAAGAGACAGGGGACGAGAGACCGAGCAACGGCGAGTTCAAATAGCAAAGCAGCCGGTAGCAGAGGGACGGTTCCCGCTTGATGAGATCTTCGATCTCCGGAAAATCCACTTCGGGCTTTGAGATGGCGCGCAAAAGAAGAAGGTAAGTGGACTGGTTGGCGGGAATCTGCCGGGCGCGCATGCGTTCGGGGTGGCGAAAGAAATACCCCTGAAAGAGAGTGAATCCGTTTTGCTTGGCCAAGTTTAAATCCTGACGAGTTTCAACTTTCTGCGCAAGCATGCGGCACTGTTCGCTGGCATATTGAGTCACCAGGGCTGAGTTTTCAGGCGAGGATACATCTTTAAGGTCGACCTTGACGAAGTCTGCGAACGGGACGAGACGTTCCCGGGCATCCCCTAAGACAAAGTTGTCGAGGGCCATCGAATATCCCTGCAGTTTAAGTCGCTGACACGCATGCACGACCTCTTCATCGGCGGGGATGTTTTCCTGAATCTCGATGACCACTTCGCCAGGAGGCAGCAATACGAAAAACTCCTCCAATAGCATGCGGCGCGTAAAGTTAACGAAGGCAATGCGGCCGTCGCAGAGAACGTTGAGCCCGATTACATTGAGCGTATCTATCGTCGCGCGGGTGGCGGTTTCGATATCCGAGGTGAAGTGATCGTCTTTCTGATTCTCTCGAAAAAACAACTCGTAACCGAAAACAGTTTCGTCCGCGGTCAAAATCGGCTGGCGGGCGATGCAGGCGGCGTTTGCCGCGGGCGCTGTTTGAGGCTGAGTTCCCATAGATTGGAAGGTTCTTTATCGGCATTGCCGACCGCGAACTTTATAGCATGACTACCCAGGGGGAAGGCGCACTATTTGGCGCAATCGGGTTACCTAAGCTGAGTCTCGCCCAGGGATTACCGAAGTTGCTGTACCCCGGTGTGGCCGGCTGCTGGCACTACCCCTTTCCCTGAGAGAGAGTGTTTCTATCAGCGGCGAAATTCACTATTTCCGCCAAACGGTCACGGACAGAATAGTTCTTCCAGATCTCTTCGCATCCGGCCTGGGCGATGGCCTCCCGCTCGTCCTCATGGGCGACGTAATAGCGAATGAGATCGGCCAGTTCCCGAGGTTTCGCAGGATCATATATGCGACAGTGCACGCCGTCGCGAAACGGATTGTCTGCGGTTTGATAGGTAAGTAGGAAAGTGCCACAAGCCATGGTTTCAAAGGGGCGAGCGACCATCATGCTGATATTGTTGCTGGGCAGGGCCACGTGGACTTTGATCTGACGGATGTTTTTCGCCAGCAATTCAGCCCACTCCTGCTGGCATTCTCCGCCCAGGTCACGGACAGTCACGCCATTGGCGTGGAAATCGATGTCCGGCATAAGGGGCAGCAGTTGGCCGAGAAAATCCATGCGTTTTTGGTAGAGCGTGCCGACGAAGGCCGCCTGATACTTCTTCTCGGCCATGCGCCGCGTGCGGCAAGCTTCGTCGCATGTGTGGCCGGACTGACCTTTGTTTACGCAGGGCTTGAACATTCCCAGGTCGATAAAACCTTTGAGGTACTGTCCGCCGAATCGGGCCACATCCTCGCGGTCGGGAAAATAGTGCAGGTCGTACCAGTCGGCAAATACATCGTAGCGAAACTGGACATCGCGGCGATTGGTGGACTCCAGATACAAGGCAACCCGGCGCGCCTTCAACTGGCACCAGGACTCCTTGCCATAGAGAGTGTTGAGCCAGACGGCGATATATTCCGGACCGGCGACAAGAATCACGTCGCAGGTTTGCAGATCTGCGAGTGTCGGCATTTTGGTGAGGATTCGTGCGTAATCCTCGCGACCGACGTTCCGCAACACGGCACCGTGGCCGTTGGTTGGGATCGTGCCCTCCAGGACCTCGTGTCCCATAGAGCGAAGTGTGGCGCCCATGGAATAAATGGACCACGAAGACAAAACCGTACCTGTGTGGAAATAGGCGATCCGCATAGAATTGTGGCGCTTCCGGTGGGAAGGAATTGAGTAAAGCATTTCACATGCCATCCCGCAGGTGGATTTCGACGGCAAGGGAAGTTCTTTCGAAGCGGTTTGAAATTATCAACTTAAGACCAGTCGTCGCATGCAAGCGCAAAGCGGCTGCCGGATCCTGATTATTCGCGGGTTAGATTTTGAGTTGTATCATCCCGGATGGGTTAAAGAATGATGAGGAACAACGCGAAATGCCGAGCCTGGATTATCGTAACTAGCGGCCTTGTCTTTACGGTTCCTGCCTCATGTGACACCCTATTGAAGTGATCGATGACAGCTATTTGAACGAGGCAAGGGCTCCAGTGATCGCCCCGGTTCACCAGCTTCCGTCGCCTCCCGAAGATTTCACCGGGCGGGAGCGCGAACTGGAGACGCTCCGAATGGCAATTTTCCGGGGCGGCGCAATCATCTCCGCGCGCGGCGGACAGGCCGGGATCGGGAAGACGGCGCTGGCGTTGACGCTGGCCGCAGAAATGGAATCGCAGTTTCCCGATGCGCAAATCTACCTGAATTTGCTGGGTTCTAGCGAAAGGCCGTTGAAGCCTGTCGAAGCGATGGCCTACATACTTCGAGCGTTTGAGCCGGAGGCGGCGCTGCCTTGGGAGGGACAAGAGTTAGTAGAGATCTATCAGTCGGTGCTGGCGGGTAAGCGCGTGCTCCTGCTGCTGGACGACGCGCAAGACCTACAGCAAGTGGAGGCGCTTGTTCCGCCCCCCGGTTGCGGCCTTCTGTTGACGTCGCGGGGGAAGTTTGCATTGCCCGGTCTGCATTCGCTGGAAGTCAGTGTGATGTCGGCCACGGAAGCACAGGAATTACTTTTGAAGATCGAGCCCGCCATTGGCGCGGAGGCAGCAGCGATCGCTGATCTTTGCGGGTGTATTCCGCAGGCCCTCGGTTTGGCGGCCGCGGCGCTTGGGGAGCGCGGTGACATGGCTCCTGCTGACTACCGGCAACGGCTGGAGAACGAACGCCGGCAACCGAAGCTCATGGGGAGCGGGAATGAGAGCGTGGAAGCGGCACTTAGCCTGAGCTATAGCCTGCTTGATTCCGGTGCACAAAAGCGCTGGCGAATGCTATTTGTCTTTCGGGAGAATTTCGACGCGGCTGCGGCTGCGGCGATCTGGAACATTGGGGAAAGTACGGCGGAAGACGCGCTCGACCTTCTGACCCAATATGCGATGCTGGCGTGGAACGATAACGCCCACCGCTACCATCTGCACGGGTTGATGCACGATTTCGCCTGCCAGAGGATCAGGCCGGAGGAATGGAACGAAGCATCGTTACGGCACGCGCAGCATTATCTCGAGGTGCTGCGCCGCGCGGACGATCTTTACCTGGACGGTGGCGGGTCAGCGGAACTGGGGCTCGTGCTGTTTGACCTGGAGCGCGGAAACATCGAAGCGGGACAGTCCTGGTCGTCGCAGCACGGGTCGGGCGATCAGCAGGCGGCATTGTTGGCGAACAGTTATCCGACGGTCGGCGCCCATTGTCTTGGCCTGCGGCAGCATCCGCAGGACCGCCTTCGATGGCGGGAGGACGCGTTGGCCGCGGCCATTTTGTTGAACGACCGTGGCGCAGAACGAGCGCATCTCGGTAACCTTGGGGCTATCGATCTAAACATGGGCGAGTACCGGCGCGCCATCGAGCATTATGAACGACACCGGTTGATCGCGCGCGAGCTCGGGGACCGCTCCGGGGAAGCACAGGACCTGGAGAATCTTGGCAATGCCTATGAATTTCTTGGCGAGCATGCTCGGGCCATAGCACTCTTTGAGCAGCAGTTTCAGATTGCGCGCGAACTCGACGACCGCCGCCGGGGCGGCAACGCGCTGAGCAGCCTTGGCACGGCCTACCATGGGCTTGGAGACTACCGGAGCGCGATCGACCACCATCAGATGGCTCTGAATGTCTACCGGGACATTTTGGACCGCCGCGGGGAAGGGCTCGCGCTGGGGAACCTGGGCATTGCGCACTACCGGCTGGGAGAATATCAGCGTGCCATTGCTTTCTATGAAGAGCAACTGCAGATCGCCCGCAGCACCAGCGACCGGCACAGCGAAGGCAACGCGCTCTGGAACATGAGCCTGGCGCTCGATGAGCTAGGCGACAGGAAAAACGCGATTGCGTTTGCGGAGGGGGCACTGGCCATCCGGGAACCGATCAAAGATCCGCACGCAGCGAAGGTGCGGAGACAGCTTGAGGAGTGGCAAAAGCAAAGTGGCGATGAATGAATGTTTTCCTCAGGATTCAAGGACGGCGCGCATTTTACTCAAAAGGGCTCCGGTTGAGAATGGTTTGACGATAAGCGTCGAGTCTTTCCCTAGCACGCCCTGCTCCACCATCGCGTTCTTGGAATATCCCGACATGTAGAGCACTTTCAGTTCGGGCCGGAATTGCCTGATCTTCGAGACCAGATCCGGTCCGCTGAGATCGGGCATGACTACGTCCGTGAGCAGTAAATCAATGCTGCGGTCATAGTGTTGGGCCAGAGCGAGGGTGCGCGCGGCATCCTCCGCAGCGAGAACCGTGTAGCCCCGGCTCTTAAGAACGTGGACGGTCAGGTTGCGCAAAGCAACTTCGTCTTCCGCCACCAGTACGGTTTCCGTACCCATCGGAGGGGCGGGATCGGCTTTGAGCGGGGCAAGACGCTCCGCAGGCTCGTCGGAACATGGGAGGTAGAGTTTGAAGGTCGTTCCCCGGCCAACTTCGCTGTAAGCCCAAACGTATCCGTTGCTCTGCTTGGCGATCCCGTACACGGTCGACAGCCCAAGTCCGGTTCCCTGGCTGGATTCCTTGGTCGTGAAAAATGGCTCAAAGGCTTCTGCCAACGTGGCTTCGTCCATGCCCGTGCCGGTGTCGGTAACGGCCAGCATCACGTAAGAGCCGGGCTTGACCGGGTGACGATCGCGAGAGTAGGTTTCGTCCAATTCGACGTTGGCCGTCTCGATGATGATCTTTCCGCCCTTCGGCATGGCGTCGCGCGCGTTAACCGCCAGGTTCATCAACACCTGTTCGATCTGACTGAGATCGGCATGCACGGTTCCCAACGGCTCGGTGGGCCGAAAGACGAGTGTTATGTTCTCTCCGATCATCGGCAGCAGCATTTTGCTGGCATGATGGACCACCGAATTCAGATTCAGGGAACGCGGTTCCAGCACTTGCTGGCGGCTGAAGGCGAGGAGTTGGCGGGTAAGGGCGACCGCCCGGTCTCCCGCTTTCCTGATTTCCTGAAGGAACCTCTGTGCGGGATGTTCCTTCTCGAGGCGATCCGTTGTGATCTCGGTGTACCCGATGATGACGCCTAGCATGTTGTTGAAGTCGTGCGCGACACCTGCCGCCAATCTCCCCACCGCTTCCATTTTCTGAGCCTGGAGGAACTGCTGTTCCAGTTGCCTTGCCTCAGTGACATCGTGAGTGATGGCGAGGAGACAGGATTCGTCGTCCAACTGGATGCGCTCAACCGCGACTTCCATCAACCGTAACTGCCCGGAGCGGGCGCGGAAACGCACTTTAAGCGGTGAAGCATGCTGGGGACTTCCCAGTTGCTGCTCCATCATCGCCTGTTGCTCCGGATCGGCCCAGATATTGAGTTCCTGCATCGTCCGGCCAACGATTTCCTCGCGGTCATATTCCACGGCCCGCAGGAACGCGGGATTGGCATCGAGGTACCGGCCGTCGGCTTCGCGGCTGATGGTGATGCCGAAGGGACTCGAACGAAACGCTTTCGCAAATCTCTCTTGCGACTGATGAAGCCGCTCTTCGCTCTTGCGCCGTTCGGTAACGTCCTGCGCCAGAATCAGCGCCGCCTCGGTGCCGCGGAAGTTGAGGTCGTGGGAAGTGATTTCCACGTCGAGGATAGACCCGTCTTTTTTATGGTGCCGTCCAGTCTCCGCTCCTTCGACCCCGCGCGAGGGCCTGGTGACCAAATCTCTCACGCGGGCCACTTCCTCGCAGGTCTGGATTTCCATAATCGTCATACGCAGGAATTCTTCTCTCGAATAGCCGTAATGCCGGATGGCAGCCTCGTTGACAGCAAGAAAACGCAGGGTTTTGCGATCAAAGACCCACATCGGCAGCGGGTTGCTGTCGAAAAGTAGCCGGTACTGGGTTTCGCTTTCCTGCAAGGCGGCGGTTCGAACCGCGACCGTGTCTTCGAGCGTGTCTTTTGCGCGGCTGAGTTTCCGCAACAGCACATAAAGGACCGCTGTGGTGACGAAGACGTAAACAAATCCCTTGGAAATGCTGAGGTAGGTGACAACGTTGCGATTGGCCGATACATAGCGCAGCAAGCCATCCGAGAACGCAATCCAGACGCAGGAGCCCAGCAGGTACATCCATGCGATAAGCAGGGGATTAGGGTCTGAGCGATGGGTCTTAAGGGAATCCATGAAACGTGCCTACGGGAATATATTAGGGGATTCAGTCGCACTACGGCCCAAGGTAATAAGTTAGGAAGTGACCATCGTCACCAAGCGAAAAACGTGGCGACACGACTTCCGGTGGGATCCGCACTCCAAGGCAAACGCTAATTATCCAGTTCCATCCTTCGCCTTGGTCTCGGCGAGCAATTGGTATACGGTGGCTCGGGATATGCCTAGGATTTCTGCGGCCTGAGATTTGTTGCCGCCTACGTGTTCCAGCACACGGATCACATGACGGCGCTGCATTTCGTGGAGAGGAGCGAGATTGTCGTCCTGCGCCGCAGTGGCGAGGCCGCGCACGGGCTCGGGCAGGTCGTTGATGTCGATCACGGGTCCGTCCGCCATCATGCAAGCATTGCCGATGGTGTTCTCAAGTTCGCGGACGTTGCCGGGCCAGGTGTAGGTGGCCATGCGATTTTGCGCCCGGCGCGTGATGCCGGTCACCGGTTTGTTGTATTGGGCCGCGAACTTTTCCAGAAAGTGCCTCTGCAAAAGCGGCATATCTTCGCGTCGATCCATCAAGCGTGGCAGGGGAATCTCGGCCATTGCCAAGCGGTAGTAGAGATCCTCGCGAAATTTTCCTTCCGCCACCAGGGAACGAAGATTGCGATTGGTGGCGGCAATCACGCGTACGTCCACCGTTCTGAGGACGGGCGAACCGATCCGCTGAATTTCACTATTCTGCAAAACACGCAGGAGTTTTCCCTGCGATGCCAGCGGCAACTCACCGATCTCATCCAGGAAGACAATTCCTCCATTGGCGAACTCGAACACGCCCACCTTGTCCTGATTGGCCCCCGTGAACGCGCCCCGGACGTAGCCAAACAATTCGCTTTCGACCAGAGTTTCCACGATCGCCGAACAGTTGCAGATGGCGAATGGACCCGAAGCGACGGGACTGAGGCGATGCAAAGCGCGCGCTACCAGTTCTTTCCCGGTTCCGGTGGGACCCGTCACCAGGACATTTTGGAAATGAGGCGCAACTCTTCTAATCCTGGCAAAGACGTCGAGCATGAGCGGGCTGCGACCGACGATCCCCTCAAATTGGCAGGCATTGAGGAGTTCATGATCGAGTTCGTAAGTGCGGCGCCGCTCCTCTGCTTCGGACAAGAGCAGCGCGATGCGCCGGCGCAGTTTTTCGATGCTGAGGGGCTTGGTGAGATAGTCGCAGGCGCCTTTTTGAATGGCATCCACTGCGGAATCAGTGGAGTAATGCGCCGTCATGAGGATCACTTCGGCCCCGGGATCCGCCGCCATGATCGACTCGAGCATCTCCCAGCCGTGCACGCCCGGCATCATCAGATCAAGCAGCACGATCTGGGGCCGAGCGCGTTTGAATATTTCAAGGCCGGAGAGGGAGCCATCGGCGGTGAGAATGTCGAGATCCAAGCCGGACAGAGCGTCTTTAATCAACTCAAGATTCTGGGGTTCGTCGTCAATTGCCAGCAATTTGGGAACTCCAAATTGCGGCATGGGGGCGCCCTTGGGTCGAGTTGCAGAGCCTGGCCATGGCAATTGGTTGGACATTCAAAGTCTACCCGTCAGCGTATCAAAGTCGATTTGCCTCTGTCACTTGACTCTCGCAGTACTAGCATCCGCAAATGTGCTCCAGAGAGACTCGTTGCGGTGGACTTTCCCTTTGGCTTCAAGATGGTTGCGGCTTCTGGAAAGGGACGTGCATAGCAATAGGCAAGAATTGCCCAGCACTCATCTCTCTCTAACGGGAGTGGTCTGAGAGGCCGAGCGGGGGCTCTTCGCGTCAAACTTTGTATTCAACAAATCATGGATAACCGACTGAACCAGCAAGAGATCGAAGCCCTGCTGAAACTCGCGCATGCGGCCGGTGAACCGGCGGCGAAACAGAACCGGACTGTCGAACCTTGCCGCTTTGAGCGGTCCGGTCAATTTGGAGCCGAGCAGGAAACCGTCGTAAAGGGCGTCCAGGAGGCATTCGCCAAGGGACTCGCGCAATCTCTGGGTGCCTACTTGCGGGTGAGCTTTGAGACGAGCATTGGTTCGGTCGAACAGATGACTTATCGCGAGTCGGTCGAACATATCGTCTCCGGTAGCTATCTGTTATCGCTTCAATTCCACGGTGCGCCGGCTGTAATCCAGATTGACCAGGGCCTGGTGTTTCCGTTGATCGACATCTTGCTGGGTGGAACTGGGCTAGGGCCGATAGTGAAACGGGAAGTCACGGAGATCGAAGACCACGTAATGGAAGGGGTGGGCAAGATCATCTGTCACGAGATCGCGACCGCCTGGGGCCTGGACAGTGGCGATTGTGATCTGATCGGAGCTCAGAATCTGGCCCATCTCCAACGCCTATTGCCCGCCAACGACAGAGTTGTGCAGGCTAAGTTTGAGAGCAAAGTGGGGGAGGCTAGTGGCGAGTTAAAGGTTCTCATCCCCGCGATAACTTTCAACGCGTTGTTGCGAAAGCTGTCGAATGATGGCAGCCACGGGAAGTCTCTGCAACCTTCGGAGGCGGGCTGGAAGCTGGGAGGGAAGATGCTGGAATGTTTCTTTCCGGTTAGCCTGGCGCTCAGCGAGATCCGGCTTCCAATCGATAAGATTCTGGATCTGAAGCCTGATCAGATCTGTGATCTGGGTGTTCCGTTGAACCAGTCAGCTTCTCTGATCATTGCTGGCCGAGACAGCTTCGACGCGATTCCCGTTCGCCAGGGCCGAAAGCGGGCGGCGCAGGTCGGGCAACCAAGAACCGATCCGGAAGAAGAAAAGAAAGGGCAATCATGACGACCTCTGGTACGCCGCAGGATGATCAAGGCCAGTCTGGGTTTGAGGGGGAGAGGAAGCTGGAACTTCTCCTGGACGTCAACCTCGCGCTCACCCTCCGGTTTGGCCAACGGGACCTCACGTTGCGCGAGATTCTGGATTTGAGTGCTGGATCCGTGATCGAGCTTGATCGTAACGTAGAAGAACCCGCGGAACTCTTGTTGGGAAATAAAGTGATTGCGCGTGGAAGGGTTGTCACCGTCGATGGAAACTACGGGATTCAGATCACGGAGATGGCCGCTCCAAGTTAAGTGAGAAGGAGTCAAAGCCTCAGCTAGCCGCCATAACCCCCTCCAACCACAAAAGAACTTCAGGCACTCCAACTGGCAGACATATCTGAGCGGCTTTCTTCCGACTCGACGGAAGCGGATGCGCGGTTCGCGTAGGAATTCGCAGAATGCAGTTCCTCCGCAGCCGGTTTGTCGACTTGCGCCCAAGCCCCACGAACCTGAAAAATAAGCTCAATCTGCTTGCTGAGGAGTTGGGGATTCGCCTTGACGTGGGCGTCCATGATGTTGCCGCGCAAGGTGGCGTAAAAGCGCGAGAGGTTGATTGCCGCTTCTCCACCGTTTTCCATGTCGAGAGATTGTTCCATTTGCTCAAGGACGAGGAACGCGTGCTTCAGATCCTTGGAGCGTTGTTCGATATTGCTATCCGCTATTGCGGCAATCGCTGCCCTGAGATCGCTGATCAGCAAGTCGTAGAGCACGATGACCAGCCCAACGGCAGATGCATTCTGCACCGCCGCGCGGAGGTATGTGAGTTCAGTGCTATTTCGAGTCATTAGTTTTTTGTAGTCGGAGAGTATCCAAGCTCGGCATTAATCTGCGACTCCAGGTTTGGCAACTGCTGCAGAGCAATGTCGGCCTGGTTGTATTCGTTGGTTAGGTAAGTTGTCCGATCGCTGAGAAAGCTTTGGAAATCATTGATCTGGTTCTGCAGATCCGTATTCTCAGCCGTGTTGCTCTGCAGATCGACCGTAAACGCGCCGCTGACCGGATCGACCAGCGTGTTCAACTGAGTGTTCAAATTGGCGGCAAAGCCATTGGAGGCTGTACCCTGAAGAAAGCTCTGCACGGCCCCGAAGTTGTTCTGGATCGCATTGGGCGAGGGTGGAAACTGCGCCACCGCTTCCGCTCGAATAGCTGCCCGATCCAAGCAGTAACGACTGCAAATCGCTCAGGGTGGAATCACCCGCGAGCGGACCTTCCTGATTGCTTGAGTTGACGGTGTATTGGGTGTTTACGTCTCCAATCACGGTGTTGTAAGCACTGACAAAGCTGTTGATGGCTTGGGATACGGCGGTCGTGTCCGGGGCAACGGAAATGCCCACGGGAGTAGTCGAGGTACCGTTCAAATTCAAGGTCAGTCCAGTAACGGCTCCCGTCACCGTATTCGTAGTGCTGTCAATCGGGATGCCGTCAACGGTCAGCGAGGCATCTTCGGCCGTGGCTGCACGGGTAAATGTGAGGCCAGCCCCATTACTGACAGTGAAGTCGTTAGCAGCCCCCGTGTTTGTACTCACTAGCGCCAGCCTGGAGCCGCTCGCATCATTAACAGCGCTGGCACTTACACCGACACCCAAACCGTTGATGTAGGTGACCAACTGAGCCAGCGTATTGACTCCGCTTCCTGTAGTGATCGGAATCGGGGTTCCAGAGCCAACCTGTAGATCAAAAGTGCCGGCGCCCAGTGTGCTAGGGATTGTGCTCGAATACCAGGAAGCTTGGGATGCAAGCTGGTTGACGACAATCACGTGATTACCGCTAACAGTGCCAGACGCGGCTGATGCCGTCACGACAGCTGAGTTCGAGGAGGTCGCGGACATCGATGTCAACGCGCCTGCGGGATCACCCAGTGCATTCAGACTATTCTGCAGCGTTGTGATGTCGCCCTCGATCGAGGTGATGGCGCTACTCTGCGATTGAAGGGCGGCTTGTTGATTCTGCCATTGGACTTCCGGCTGTGCCTCAAGTGAGATTTCCTGAGCGACAGCGGATTGGACGTCGATTCCTGAAGAAGTAGAGCCTAAAGCGGAGAGTATCGAACTGAGGTTGATTGAAGAACTCATTTTGTTTGTAACTCCCTTTACCGAATCACTGAGCCATAAAAATGAGCGGGGTGGAACCGGTTAGTTCCACCCCTGTTTGCTCAGGACTATTGCAACAGTTTCAGTACCGACTGCTGCAGTTGGTTGGACTGCTGCAGGGCAGCAATGCCGGTCTGCTGCAGAATGCTTTCCTGCGACAGATTCGCCGTTTCCGTCCCCATGTCGGCGGCCATGATGTTGTTTTCGGCGCTCGTCAGGTTCGAGATCTGGCTGTTCATGACGTTGGTCGCAGCGGTCAACTGGTTCGAGCCCGCACCGAGGCTGCCACGGAGCGCGGCGATGCCAGCGATGGCGGAGTTAATGTTGCTCAATGCCGCCTGGGCGTCCGAGGCGGTCGACAGATCGTTGCTGGCGATGCTGATCGCGGTTGGGGTCGTTCCGCTGGTCACACCGAGGTTCGAATCATTGACCGTTCCCAGGCTCACGGTCACAGTGCTGGTGCCGGCGCCCGAGGAATCGCTCATGTAAACCGAAAGAGATGCGCTCGAGCCAAAGATGGCCTGCCCGTTATAGGTGGTGTTCTGGCCGATGTTGGTGATCTCGCTCTGAATTGAGGCAAACTCGGTTTGGAGTGCGCCACGCTGCGAGTCGCTCACCGTGCCGGTGGACGATTCCGTCGCCAGGGTAACGGCGCGGTTCAGGAGTGTCGTGATCTGCGACAGGGCGCCGTCAGCGACCTGCAACATGCCCACGCCATCGGTCGCGTTCTGCACCGACTGCGTTAACGCGGTCACGTTGGCTTGCAGTCCGTTAGCGATAGCAAGACCGGCAGCATCGTCCGCGCCGGTGTTAATGCGCTGGCCGGTGGACATCGCATGCAGCGTGTTGTTCAGGCTCATCTGCGTTGAGCTGAGTGAGTTCTGCGCTTCCAGGCCGGCGATGTTGTTCAATACTGTAAGTGATCCCATGGTAGATTCTCCGATAAGTTTGAATTTCTCCTCCCCTGAAGTTCGAGGTCAATTGCTTCTTCGCCTCTTCAACTTCGAGTAGGAGATTGTTGTTGCGCGCTACTTATCGGCATTCTTGACATTTCCCCTGCAGTCACCTTCGTAACTTCCAGGGTGTTACTTCGAAACTCGGTCCAAATACGGAAAATCATAGACCTGACGCCCCTTTGGCTTGGCTCGCCGGCTCCCTAGCAGATTCGCCGCTGCCTCTTGCTTGCTGCATCGCCTCTTCGAATCCTTGCCGCAGTTCGGCAGAATCGGGGAAGGCTTTCAAACCCCGGTCCAACGTTCGCAGACAATGGTCCCAGTCCTGAAGCGCGGCATACAGACTGGCCGCTCTCAAGAACATTTTTGGATGACTCATAGCCTCCGTCACCTGTTCTGCCGTGGCTGCTGCCTCGCGCAACTTGCCCGTCATGATGTAGGCCTTCATCAAACGGTCTTGCACCGCAAACATTCGGGGCGCTTGCTGTGCGGCGCGGAGAAGTTTGACGAAGCCCGGGCCCTGGTGGCCCAGTTTGACTTCGACGTATCCTAACTTGCTTTCCAATAGCGGATCGCGGCCGGCCACTTTCATGGCGTGTCGATAGGCCTGGCGTGCTTCCTCGAGCCGGTTGAGCGAATTGAGCGCATCGCCACGAACCTGTTCCCTCAGGGCCGTGCTCGAGCCCTTTCGGGTGTCATGTTCCAGAGCCTGGAGTGCCTCGGGATACCTTCCGGCATCGACGTGGATCATTGCCAGGAATAACCACGCTTCGGCCGCCCGGGGCTCCAGTTGCAGGGCGCGCTGCAGGCAGCGCAAAGCCTCTTCCTGGTTCTGGAATTTCTCGTATTCTTGCAGCCCGAGCTGGACCCAACCGGCCGGGTCATTGGGATTGTCTTCCACCTTCAGACGAAGCAGGTCGCGGTAGTAGGTGCCCTTGTCTCCTTTGTCCGGACCGCTTTCCAAATGACCAAAATGATGAATAAAGAAGTTCGCCACGCCTATCTTGAGACCGGCGGCGGCGATCTGCGGTTCGACCAGCTCGTGGACCCGCCCGGTGAAGTAGATATCGGGACGCCGGCGGAATAATCGGCAGTTCTCGTGGACGAAGAATGCAGGAGCCGCTTTAGCTCGTTCATGGATTCCATCGTTCTCAACGGCGATGCGATCCCATCCCCGATTCGATCGAGACTTTACATAGTTGCGAATCGACGTCGGGAAGCCACCGATCCTCGGGTCATTCAGCAGGGGCTGGATGTTCTTGCCGGTCTTGCGATCGAGTTCTTCGTCGGCGTCCAATACCAGAACCCAGTCCGTGCTGATCGGCTGGAGCGCCGCGTTGCGAGCTTTCGCGTAGTGATCCTGCCAGGGGAAAGACACGACGGTAGCGCCGAAATCGCGCGCGATAGCGCAGGTCTCATCCGTAGAGCCGGTGTCGGCGATCACGATCTGGGTGACGAGATTGCGGACGCTCTCCAGGCAGGCACGAATCGTGTGCGCTTCGTTCTTCACGATCATCGAGAGACCGATAGTCGGCAACGCTAGCTCCTGCCTGGTGGAGATGGGCTTTCCCATCGCACACGATATCTGGCGACGGCGGATTAAGGCCGCATTGGAAAAGACGGCGAAACCCGCACTGCAACTTAGCTCCGGATGCAGGTCGGTAGCCACTCAAAACTAACTCTCCGGATTTGCCGATTGCAGCGTCGCGCGTTAGCCGCCTGCAATCAACGTTTGCGGCATAGGAGCAGCGCTTGAGGTGCAACCCAATTAAGGGCAGATGAGGCAGGCCAATTGCTGGAATCTTCATCGGGGAGAAGTGTCAGGAAGAGCCGCAGAGTTTGTGGGTGTTCCTTGTTCTCGCCGGCGTGTTGGAGCTTTCTGGCCTCAGTAACCTGCGGGATGTTACCTCCGAACGAATTCGGGGGGCAAGAAAGCAGAAGAAATGAGTTGATTGTGCCGATTAGGTGCTGGCCCGACTGCGGACTCGGCGCTACGTCAGGAAGGGCAACGTGATCCAGCTAACCCGGTTGAACAACCAGCCATTCGCGGTGAATTCGGACCTGATCAAGTTCATAGAAAATGCGCCCGATACGGTCGTGACCTTGACCAGCGGCGAAAAAATCGTAGTGCTGGAAACTCCTGAGACGGTGATCGAAAAGGTCATTGCATTTCGGCGCGCTCTACTGGCGGGCTCGCTGTCAGCTGCCATTGATTCAAACTTCACTGCGGCTGATCTTCTGAAAACCAGGGGGGCGGAGCAGCACGCGCCTCCAGCCTCGGAGAATCGCAGCCGTGGATAAGAGTACTGTTGCCGGCATTTTCATCGCGCTCGTCGGAATTGGTGCGGGCCTTTTTCTCGAGGGAGGAAAGATCGCTCAGGTGCTGCAGCCGACTGCGGCAATGATCGTGTTCGGCGGAACTTTGGGGGCGGTGATGGTGCAATTTCCCATGCCGCTGGTCGTCGAGGCTTTCAAACGGGGAGCTCATGTTTTCATCGACGGCAAGGAAGATCCGCACCAACTGGTAAGCGAACTCGTGGTCTATGCGCAGCGCGCCCGCCGCGAAGGCATCGTTTCCCTGGATGCCAAACTTACCGAGATCAGCGACCCCTTCTTGCGCAAAGCTCTGATGCTGGCCGTGGATGGGACGGACCCCCAGGAACTCCGGAAGATGATGGAACTCGATCTCGACAATCAACTGGAGCACTCGGATAAAGTCGCGCAGGTTTTTGAGTCGGCAGGGGGGTTTGCGCCGACGATCGGCATCATTGGAGCAGTGCTCGGCTTGATTCAGGTGATGCAGCATCTCCAGAATATCGACGAAGTCGGGAAGGGAATCGCGGTGGCGTTTGTCGCCACGATCTACGGCGTCGGTTCTGCCAACCTGTTGTTCCTGCCCTCCGCCGGCAAACTCAAAATCAAGAGTCGCGAGGAACAGGTCTGGCGGGAGATGACCCTTGAGGGCGTGATTTCGATCTTGGAAGGCATGAACCCGCGCATGCTTGAGACCAAGCTGCTGGGGTACTTGCATGAGGACAGCAGTGCCCCGGGGCCTGCCCGATGAGCCGCCGACGGAGAACGCAACCGCACCCGCATCATGACCGGTGGCTGGTTTCATACGCGGATTTCATCACCCTGCTGTTTGCGTTTTTCGTGGTGCTCTATGCCTCGTCGCAGATGGACAGAAAAAAAGTGGTGCAGGTCTCAGCGGCTATCAAGGGAGCGTTCGAGCAACTCGGAGCGTTTTCCGGCAACGCCACCGACGTGCATGCGCAACAACCTCTGGATACCGCTGCTCTCACAGTCGTGGCCCCGCGAGCGGACAAGCCTGGCATCGCCATTCCTGAGGACCCCTTTCCCGACGTTAACAAGCTCAAGAGTGACCTGCAGGATGCCTTAGGCGAACAAATCCAAAAGCATGAAATCGAGATTCACGCGACTCCGGAAGGGCTAGTTGTCAGCCTGCGAGAAATCGGATTTTTTAATAGCGGCGAGGCTACGCTGCTGGCAGAGGGAAAAGCGACTTTGACTCGCATCGCCGGAGTGCTGCTTGAAAAGGGCTTTCAGATTCGTGTGGAGGGAAATACGGACAACGTGCCCATCCATACAGGACGGTTCAAGTCGAATTGGGAGTTGTCGACGGCGCGCGCCACGGAAGTCGTATCACTGCTGGTGGAACAGCACGGCTTTGATCCCACGCTGATTTCGGCGGCGGGATATTCGGAGTTCCGTCCAGTCGCCAGTAATGATACGGAAGAGGGCAGGAAGCAAAACCGGCGGGTGGACCTGGTGATTGTGGCGCATAGCCCGCGCAAGGCTGCCACCCTGCCTGCGACCCCGGGAAAGTAATGTGAAGTTTTGTAACAGATCTGCCGATAAAGATAGTCCCGTATTTAAATCGGCAAGGAAACTGGCAAAGAACTAGACTATGTTTGCAATCATCGGAATCGTCGTTGTCTTCGGCGCCATCACTGGCGGCTATTTAATGGAGCATGGGAACTTGAAGGTTCTCATGCAGCCGGCGGAACTCATCATTATTGGCGGAGCCTCGCTGGGCACTGTCCTGGTAGCAAACCCGCTTCACATCCTGAAAAGTATTATCGGCGGAGTGATCGGCGTCTTTACCGGCTCGAAGTACAACAAAGACAAATACCTCGACCTTCTGAAGATGATGTTTAATCTCTTCAACAAGGCGCGTAAGGAAGGCCTGATGTCGCTGGAAGCTGACGTCGAGGATCCTTCGAAAAGCCCTCTACTTTCAAAACACACCGCATTCCTCAAAAACCACCATGCCAAGGATTTCCTATGCGACAGCATGCGCATGGCGATCACGGGCACGGAGGCGTTCGATCTCGACCAACTGTTGGAACTCGACATGGAAGTGCACCACCACGACGCTGGCCAGTCGGTGGCTGCTCTCTCAAGCATGGCGGATGCGCTGCCCGGCCTGGGAATTGTGGCTGCGGTTCTGGGTGTGGTCATCACCATGGGCTCCCTGGGAGGACCACCCGAAGAAATTGGTCACAAGGTCGCCGCTGCTCTGGTAGGAACTTTCCTGGGCATCCTGCTTTGCTACGGCTTGGTGGGGCCATTGGCGGCGAACATGGGAAAAGGTGCCGAAGAAGAGCGTTGCTATCTGCACGTGTTGCGAGTCCTGATGATTTCCTTTCTAAAAGGCAGCGCGCCCATCATGGCCGTGGAATTTGGCCGCCGCGCCATTCCCGGACATCTTCGTCCCTCCTTCCAGGAAGTTGAGAAAAGCTGCCGCGGAGCCAGCGAAGCCGCAAAAGCGGCATCGGCGTAGGACTCGGGAACCCCAATGGCGTCGACACAGCCCATCATTATCAAAAAGAAGGTCAGCCACGGCGGCCACCATGGTGGCGCGTGGAAGGTGGCCTACGCAGATTTCGTCACCGCCATGATGGCGCTATTCATCGTTCTCTGGCTTATGAACAGCAGTAAGCAAGTCCAGGAGGCGATTGGTGGATACTTCAAAGATCCTTCCGGCAAGTCCAAGATGGTGGGCACCGACCAGCGAGGTTCGGGAGACAACTTCACCCTCACTAAAGAAAACATGGCCCAGCTGAAGGAAGAGCTTCAGAAGTCGGTCCGGAAACTCAACGATTTCGACAAACTGCGGAACCAGATCGAGATGACTGTGACTGCCGAGGGGCTGCGGATCGAACTCATGGAATCTGCCTCCGGGACGTTCTTTGAAAGCGGCAGCACGGCGCCTAACGACAAGGGGAAGGAGTTGCTCGTGCTGCTGGCCGGGGAACTCGGGAAACTCCCTAACAAGATCTCGATTGAGGGGCATACGGATTCCAAGCCTTATCCCGGAACAGCCGCCTATGGAAACTGGGAACTCTCTGCCGATCGAGCCAATGCGGCCCGCCGATTGATGCAAGCGAACGGGATCCGCGAGGACCAGGTGGCCCAGGTCCGCGGCTTTGCCGATCAACGGCTGCGGGTCGAAAAAGATCCCTTGGACCCTTCGAACCGGCGCATTTCACTGATCGTCCAGTACGTTGAAAATCTGATTTCGGCCGAAGATGATAAGGCGGCAGGGAAGGCAGCGTCTTCCGGCGCGCCGCCAGCCGGAGCGCCAGCGCCAGGGACATCTGCGGAACCAGGAACACCAGCCGTGACACAGCCGGCGGCAGCGCCTGCAAAGCCAACACCGGAAGTTCCCAAAAAGTAGAAAGTCCCCCCCTTTCTGGGTCAGGCCGGCAGCACTCAGTGTATAGATTTCAGACACTTTTCCGGATCCCAGACACCCGCCTTGTTTCTCTTCTAGGGAAATCCTAATAAATCCCTTGCAATGATGAGGATACGATAAGTCACTTTTCCCGGATTAGGGAAATCTAATTGCAATTCCTTTTTCGGAACGCTCTGCGTGTAATTGGGAACTAAGATCTGCCGGGTTTGGAATTCACGTTTCGCACCCCGGCGCAGGAGGTTCCAAATCTTCACTGGTGAAAGGACGCATGGAAAATAGTACGCAGGAAACGGTCAAGCCGTCTGCCCAGCCGAGTTATTCGTCGCGCTTTTTGATCGCCGAGGATGACGTGCCGCTCTCGCAATTTCTGCGTCGCGGCTTGCAAAGCGAGAAGAGCGGTGTGGACGTGGTGAACGACGGAGAGACTGCGCTTCAGGCACTTTCTCAAACCCGTTACAGTCTGCTGATCCTCGATCTAAATCTTCCGAAGCGGGATGGCATGTCCATCCTGCAGGAAATCCGACCGAAGTCCCCGATGCTGCCCATCATGGTGCTGACCGCGAGAAGCAGGCTTGAAGACAGAATTATGGCGTTGGACGCGGGTGCGGACGACTGCATGGTTAAGCCATTTTCTTTTCAGGAACTGCTGGCCAGGACGCGAGCCCTCATGCGCCGGAATGTGGGCTCAGGGTCGTCCCGCACGACGTTGCAGGTCGGAGATCTTAGCCTGAACCGGTCCGAACTGCGGGCCGAGCGTGCCGGGAAGAGGCTCGACTTGACAGCCAAGGAGTTTGTGCTTCTCGAGTACCTCATGCTGAATGCTCCGCAGCCAGTGACACGCGAGATGATCATGGAGAACGTCTGGAAGGAACCCTACGACGGAAGCACCAACCTGATCGACGTGTACGTAAAGTATGTCCGCGACAAGGTGGATAAAGACTTTCCCAGCAAACTGCTGCGCACCATCCGCGGGGTTGGTTATGTCTTGTCCGACAAATAGAAAGGCTTATTGATCGAAATGGATTTTCAAAGCCGTCAAAACACTCGCACTAAGGATCTCAGCGTCGAAGATGCAGTCCTGATGTTGCTGCACCGGACTGCGCAGCCCCTTTCCACGGTCAGGGGAATACTCGAACTCACCTTGGCAGAGGCAATGACTGCCGATGAAAAGAAAGCCTGGCTGCAACAAGCCATGGAGCAACTCCTGCAGGCGACATCGAATTTTGAGCAGCTTCGCCAACTGGTAGAGACCGACCGCTGTGAACGCCAGTCTTCGGAAAAGAGGGCCTCCGCTCATGTCTAGCCTGATGACTACCGGTCCGCAACCTGGCTGTGAAGAGACAGCCAGCAAGCCGTCGGGCGTTCTTATCGTCAGCTCAAATCAGGACTTGCGGCGGAATCTGATTACGCGCCTCGAGTCCGGTCCGTGGAATCTGATGGAAGCCGGCAGCGGCGCCGAAGCGCTGCAGATCACAGAAACGGCACAGATCGCGATGATCCTGCTGGATCCCGGCCTGCCCGACCTCAAGGTCGACGACTTTAAGGGAATCATCGAGTCGGATTATCCCAACGTGACCATAATTCCGATCAACCCGCACACGGGACAACCGATGGTGGTCTCGCCATCTCCCGATTCAATCTGTTTTGAAATGATTCGCAAAATCGAGCGTGGAGCGCCGTTTCGCGCATCGGTGACTGCACCCACATTTGAGTCGGAAGAGACACCGCCGAGCGTGGAGGGGCTTCCGGGTTTCATAGGCAAGGCCCAGGTGGTTCAGAGAGTGTTTAATATGGTGCGGCAGGTTGCGCAGCGTGACACCTCGGTCTTAATCACAGGCGAAAGTGGCACGGGCAAGGATGTGGTCGCTCGCGCGCTCCATCAGCTCAGTTTGAGGAGATTGAAGCCGTTTGTAGTCGTCAACTGCGCGGCCATTCCCGAAGCTCTGCTGGAAGCGGAGTTATTCGGCTACGTTAAGGGCGCATTCACAGGCGCGGTCCAATCCAAGATTGGAAGGATTCATGCCGCGCAGGGAGGAACGCTGTTTCTGGATGAGATCGGCGACCTCGCGCTGGGTTTGCAGTCTAAGTTGCTGCGTTTCCTCGAGCAGGGAGAAGTCCAGCGCCTGGGCAGCAACGACACGTTTCGAATCGATGTCCGGGTGATTGCAGCGACGAACGCTCCTCTGCGTGCCCTGGTCCAGCAACGCGCATTTCGTGAGGACTTGTATTACCGGCTTTCAATCTTTCCCATCGATTTGCCGCCTTTGCGGGATCGCATGGAAGACCTGGAGCCGCTGATGAACAGCTTTCTCGCGAGATTCTGCCCGCACCACGTCAGTCTGACACCGGAGGCGGCCGCATTGCTGCAACAACATTCCTGGCCGGGAAATGTGAGAGAACTGAGGAATGTGATCGAGCGGGCGAGCATTCTGGTGGGAACGGGGAGGGAGATCAGCCCTGAGCATATCCTGATTTAGCTCGGGGCTTCGGTCTCTATTGCAAATAATTCAGCAGGCTGTTCGGTATGACTTTGGCGAGCGCAGCCAAAGCCGCATCATGGGTGGTCGTCGCCTGGGACAGGTCGGTTGCCACCGCTGTCATATCTGCGGCCACCAGGCCTGAATCCTGGGTCTGGAGGTTGACTTCTTCGGTCTGCAAGTACGACTGGTTTGAATTCATCTGATCGAGCGCGCTCCCGTAAAACACGCGCTGGGTCGAAACGTAATTCAAGGAAGCGCTGATAGCAGTCGTTGCAGTTCCAATGGCGGAGGTGTTACCGCTGCTGAGGGCATTCACCAGTTGCTGTAAGGACGCCATCACATTGCCGCCGCTACCCAGGAAGATTTGTGAGCCGGGAAGGTTGGTCTGAATGCTCCTGCCGTTGGCAATCTCCACCTGATTGACACCAGCGTTCCCTTGATAACTTACGCCGGCAACTTGCGTGACGTCGGCCACGAAAGGCGGCTTTGTAGTCTCCGTCCCCCCGAAGATATAGCTCCCCTCGTAGGAGGTATTCGCGTACTGCAGCATCTGACTTTGAATCCCTTGTACCTGCTGCGCCAAGGCCTGCTGCTGCGCGAGGGTCAAGGTGCCGTTACTACCCTCCGTCCCCAGCGAGATTGCCTGGTTAAGCGCAGACACTACCGAACTCATGGTCGAATCGGCGGTTTGGAACAAGCCTTCGAGATTGGTTGTGTTAGTCAGGTATTGGTCCGTTTGGCTCTGCTCGGCCTGGTTTTGGACGTCTGCGGCAAAAGCGGTCGGATTGTCCGAGGGCAGGTTCACGCGCCGCCCGGTCGAGAGCTCTTGCAGGTCGGTCTGTTCCTGCGCTTGGGACTGAAAAACGTCATTCAGAATATCTGGGGCGAAATTTGGATTTACTCGCATATGTTTACGGCGCTGTCGGCGCTGATTCTCCCATCTGAAGTACGGATTGAGTCAATGCATCCACCGTCGTCACCACACGCGCCGCAGCCTCATAGTCGCGTTGGTAGTTAACAAGATTCGTTGTTTCTTCGTCGATTGACACGCCTGAAATCGCTCCCAGCTGGTCATTCAACTGTGTCAGGCTCGAACTGCTGGCGGTGTTTTCAGCCTGGGCCTGCGCCGTCAGGTTGCCGACCTGGGCGACGAGGTTCGTGTAGGTGTCACCCGGAGTTGCGCCGCCGGGCAAGGCGGTGTTTTGAACCGCGAGCAAGTTTGCCACGTTCCCGTTGCTTCCGGAAGTGCCGTCCGAGCTCGCAGCGATCAGGCTCGGATCGCTGATTGCAACTTTCAGACTCGCCGCCGCACCCGCCCCAGGTGTGACGGAAAACAATGCCGCTCCTTTATTCCCATTCAAGTCGTAGCCTGAGGTCTGTGCCGAGTTAATGCTGGCGGCGAACTGGCTTGCGAGGTTGTTTAGTTGGGACGACACGTTCGGTATGACAGTATCGCGGACCTGAATCGTACCGCCCAGCGTGCCTCCGCTGATCGCAGAAGTGATGTCCTGGCCTTGGGAAAGAACGCTTGCATTTCCAGCGGAGTTGGTCGAAGTCTGAAGCGCAAAGCTCTGATTGCCCACTACCAATGGAGAGCCGTTGCCGGTTGTCAAAGTGAGTCCGTTTCCACTCTGAATTTCAGAAACGTTGGTCAGCTGAGATAGTTGGCTGATCAGTTGATTTTCCTGATCGAGCAACACGCCGGGATCTTTCCCCTCGTTCTGCAGAGTTCCCACCTGCCCGTTGAGTTGCGCGATCTGCTGCGTCAGGCCGTTAATCTGAGTTACCGTCTGCGTTACGGTCTGGTTCAGGCCGGAGGTGATCGAGTCGAGATTCGCTGCTGCCTGATTGAAATCGCCGGACAGGGTTTGCGCCGCATTGAGTACTGCCTGTCGGTTTGGAACGCTCGTTGGGTTGGTCGACAACTGGCTTACGCTGTTAAAGAACGCGGAAAAATCAGCTCCAATGCCTTGCGTGGAACTGGAAAACAAACCTTGAACTTGCTGAAGTGCGCTCGATTGAGCCTGTGTACTGCCTTGTTGCTGGGTCTCCAGCGCAATTTGAAAACTCAAAACCTGATCGCGAATACTCTGAATCTGTTGCAGATTTACGCCTTGGCCGTAGGTGAGGTTGCCCTCCTGAATGGCCCCCTGTTCGGTCATGACCGCCTGTTCGCGGCTGTAACCTGGCGTGCTGGCGTTGGCGATGTTGTTGCTGGTGACGTCCAGCGCTCCTTCGGTGGCCTGAAGCGCCCCCGCTGCAATCCAAAGTGATGATGAAAGACTGGACATTTTCTAGGCCTCGCAAGACCAAGTGCGTTTGGGGGATGGGGCGCATTCATCCTTCGCGTAGGGCGGCCCGGGATTTCGATACAAGCCGACGATCATTTCAATGGATTTCTGGGAACGTTTAATCAGCGCGGCATAGACGCGATTCAACCGGTCGAGGGCGATGTGCGCCTCGCGAATTTTCTGCCAGAGCGACGGTTCCCCTTCGCTCTGCTCGGACGTTGCTCGATAGGAAGCGCAAGCTAATTGGAGATCGGTCGGGGACTTCTGATTGAGTTTGAGGCAGATTGCTTCCTGAGCCGCCACACGTTCGCTCAGATCCGCGCGGTCATTTCTCTCGATCGCTGAAATAGCCGAGGAGATTTCGTGGGAAAGCGAACGCACCAAAGCGAGATGCTCTACCGCATCTTTCTTCGTTGCCTGTTGCTGGCCGGCAGTTTTGGGTTCAGACATCGTTGTTATGTATTTCTACGTTCTTGGGCTCACGCGGCCAGCATCGCGGCCGCCGTTTTCTGGGCATCGACCTTATAACTTCCGTCCGCAATCTGCTGGCGCACCTGATCAACCTTATCGTGCCTGACTTCGGGCAACTGCAATGCCTGAGCCGACAGCGAGTTCAGGCTGACGCTATCGGTCGAGAACTTATCGACTTGGGATGCACCCGAGGTTGATTCAGTCGAGGCCGACGAAGTTGAGATCCTGTCGGTGGAGATATCCGGTGTATTCGGTACGTTCAGCGCGATTCTCATAAAGCACGTCCTGACACCCTGTCCGGTGTCGGTTTCTAATCGGCACTCACGATCTAAAACTTTAGTGACTGACCTTAGAACCCTTCGATGTTTCCAACTATTTGATACTGTTGGAGTTGCCTCTTGCGGCTGCCGTATCAACCTTGTTGTCAGCCGAACTTGGGACGTGCGGTTGAGCGGTTTCGGCCGCAGCGGTCAGGCGCTTGCTGATCATGGCGGCGATTCCGAACCCGCCGTTTTTGCTCAGGCCTTTGGCCAATGACTCGCAAGCAATGCTCATGAACTGTTCCCGGCTGGAGTCATTCTGCTCATCCTGGTCAGTACCGGGGACGCTGGCAAATGATTTTTCAGCCTGCTCGAGCCAGTGCCCGACCAGCAGGCTCTCGAAGTTCTTCGCCGCTTCGTTTATTTTCTTCGGGTCTGCGCCCTTGACCTGCGCACCTCGCAGAGTCTTGACTGCCTGCGAACTTTGCGCGGAATTAAGATCCTGACTGCCGGTTGATGCGGATGTCACAAGATTCGGCACGGTTATAAAACCTCCAATTCAGCTTGCAGGCCGCCCGCTGCTTTTATCGCCTGCAGGATCGCAACGATGTCATGCGCCGACGCGCCCATCGTGTGAAGGCCATTGATCAGTTCCTCGACGCTCGCTCCTTCTTTCAATTCGATGGAGCGTGCCGGTCCGTCCTTGGCTTTGAGTTCGGTTTGCGGAACAACCTGGGTTGTGCCTTTGGAGAGCGGTTCAGGCTGGGAAACCGTGAATGTAGTCGTGACTTGGACGGTCAGGTCTCCATGCAGCACCGATACGGGAGAAAGCTTTACGTCCCCACCCATCACGATTGTGCCGGTCCGCTCATTCATGACGACCTTGGCGGGAGGATGAATGGAGACCGCAATGTTCTGTACCTTCGCGATCAGCGTGGGTATGGAAGAATCTCCCATAAGAGAGATGTTGAGGTCGACCCGCCGGCTGTCGGTTGCCGCTGCCACTTCTTTGCCAAAATCGTGATTGATGGCGGCTGCGACGTCGCGAGTCACGGTGAAGTCCTGTTCGCGCAAGCTAAGAGAAACAGTTTTTAGGTGGGTCAGGTCGATGGAGGCGTCGCGTTCTACGATTCCTCCATTGGGAACGCGGCCCACGGTGACATGATTCACTTCCTTACTGTTGCCGCCTCCACCGACTGTGTAGCCGCCCAATGTGAGCGGCCCTTGCGCCTCAGCATAGACTTGACCGTCGGCTGCATGGAGCGAAGTTAGCAATAACACGCCACCCTCGAGGCTCTTCGCGTCTCCGATGGAGGAAACAGTGACGTCGAGGCCTGTGCCCGGGCGCGCGAAGGGTGGAAGAGATGCAGTGACCATCACAGCGGCGATATTTCGAACTTGAATCGTGGACGCTGAAATCTGGACGCCCAGCCGCTGCAGCATATTTGCGAGCGTTTGCGTGGTGAAGAGAGTTTGCTGGCTGTCCCCGGTTCTCTTCAAGCCGACCACGACGCCGTATCCGATGAGCGGGTTTTCGCGGATGCCTTCGATGGTGGTGATGTCGCGAATGAGGACCTGGCGGCTCTGCTCGGCAACGGAATGTACCGCGCTCACAAGCACGAGCAACAAACAGAGAGCAAAGCCCACACGTCGATGTGCCAGTGAGCAACGCTTCGAGACTCGGGAGCTTAGAAACTGAACAGCCATTGCAATCCTCGAATCACCGCGTTCGGACGGTGGATGGCGTCGGTAATCACGCCTTTGCCCTTCAGCTCAATTTCCAGATCGGCGAGTGACGTAGAACTCGCCGTATTATTCGGCCCCACGTCGCCGGGACGGAGCACGCCGCGCACTACCACCGTTTCGTGCTGGCTGTTGATCAGCACGCGTCGTTCGCCTTCGACGATCAGCGATCCACTCGGGAGTAATCCGATCACGCGCGCCGTCAGAGTGGTCGTGACATTCGATCCGGCCGAGGTCTCGCCTGTACCCTTCAGAGTGGTCGCGGAGTTGGCCCCAAACAGTGGGTTCAGCATGGATGTGCTGACGCCCCCGGGGAGTCCGGTGATGGCTGAACTCGCGGTATAAGCTCGCGACGTGTTGACATCGCCCGTGGATTTGGCTGTGGTGTTCTCATAGACCGTGAGCGTAACCACATCTCCGACTCGCCTTGCCTTATAGTCGGCGCTGATATCGGTAAATGCTCCGGTCGGACTGTATAAACTGCCAAGCGAGCCTGCTTCCATTGAAAGCGGCTGCTCCTTCACACGGGCGAGGTACTCGGCGCGCAACTGCTCGGTATTCTGCTTTTTGGAATGAGCCCACGCAGGCTGCACACCAATGAGCCCGGTCGCCAATAAAGCGACCGTCCATCCGACCTGTAGGCGTGTTGCCATCCACTTTCCGATTCTCAAAGTGTGCTCCTGACGGTTTTTTCGTTTATCACTTCCGCGCGGTAAGTCCGTTTCCGATCCGGACTGGCAACCCGGATGGCCTGGCCGTGAACACCCGCTTGCAGACAAATCGCGGGCAAAACGATGCGCGAAGTAGCATTCTCGATGATGAGGGTCACGGGTTGTCCGCGGGCGACCAGTGGATGCTCTTCAACCGAACTGACTGCAGATGCAGGAATCTGCCGCGATCCAGTCGGTTTTGCGACAGCGCTTGCGACCGGGTCGACGTGAATCAATACGTAAAAGGGAAGACACTGGCGACGAACCCGGCAGGCCAACTCGGCCAACATTGTGTTCGGTGACTCTTCCACTTTCTTCGCGACCCTCAGGGTCGCTCCCGGGGCCGTTGTGACGCTGGCCAGCATCTGAATCCGGTCTGCGTTTGTGTCGACTCCAGCCGCTCGCATAGCAGAGGCCACTTGTTCGGGCGAAACCGGAACCCAGCCTCCCGTTTGCGCACGCGCACCGGCTTGTACGGAAATGCACAGTGCGCCGAGCCAAACGAGTTGACGAACCTTGCGAATGGACAATGTAATCTCCACCTAGCGAATCAGGTTCGCGAGGTCCTGCAACATCTGATCGGCCGAAGTCACAACACGAGAGTTTGACTCGTAAGCGCGCTGGGCAACGATCATATTGACGAATTCCTGGACGATATCAACGTTCGACTGTTCGAGCATCCCTTGCTGCAGCGTGCCCAATCCTTCGGCCGCGCCCGGAGCCCCCACGATCGGATCGCCCGAGGCAGTGGTCGCGAGATAGAGATTGTTGCCGACAGAGTTCAGTCCGCCGGGGTTAGGAAACATGGCGAGCTGAATGCTGCCCACCTGCTGGGCCGCGGTTTGACCGGACTCAGTGACAGAAACGGTACCGTCAGAGCCGACCGTAACCGTCGTTGCATTCGCTGGAATCGTGATGTTCGGTTGCAAGGCGTTGCCGTTGGCGGTCACGATATTTCCCTGCGCGTCAAGGTGAAACGAGCCGGAGCGCGTGTAAGCGATCTGTCCGTCCGGTAGTGTGACTTGGAAGAAACCAAGACCTTGAATCGCGAAGTCCAGCGGATTGCCAGTCGAAGCAAAGTTGCCTTGCGTTTGCATGACTTCCGAAGCGGCCGGCATGGTTCCAAGTCCAACCTGAAGTCCGGCGGCGATGGTGGTCTGCTGGGTGGCAGCCGCTCCGGGCATGATCACGTTCTGGTATACCAGATCCGAGAACTGGAGACGGCGCGCGTAGAATCCCGCGGTGCTGGAGTTGGACAAGTTATTGGCGATGTTGTCGAGATTCAATTGTTGCGCTGACATACCGCTCGCGGCTGTATATAGTGCACGAAGCATAATGAACTCCTTTAAGCGCCGTTAGTGACTCTCGGCAATTCCTGGGTTGCGGTCTGATTCATCTCGGAGTGGAAAAGATACAAGGCTCGTTGCATCAGCTCCGCATAGCGTTGCACCGTAACAAGCTGCACCGCGCTTGCAACTGCATTTACGTTGGACGATTCGAGGCTGCCTTGCTGAATGCTGGAATCCTTCGCCGGCTTCGCGCTGTTCGCCGGAGCGGTGTAGTAGGTCTGTCCGAGCGCTTCCAGGGAAGTACCCGGTGCAAAATCGACGACCTTTAATTTGCCAGCGAGCGCCCCATTCACGGAGATGGTGCCGTCCGGGCTGACTGAGACGGGCGATCCCACGATTTGAATCGGACCGCCTTCTTCTCCCAGAACTGAGTCGCCTGCGGCTGTGACCAGTCGACCTTGCGGAGACACATGAAAGTTGCCATCCCGCGTGTAGGCAGTGCCGGAGGCGGTTTTCAGGGCAAAGAAGCCCGATCCTTGAATCGCAAAGTCGAGGTCGTTACCGGTGTGCTCGAGGTTCCCTTGAGAAAGATCCAGGTCGGTGTCGCCGAGCACCGAGTAATTGTTCACCGCGTGATTGAGCGTGGACAGGGGATGGCCGGACGACGTGGCCAGCAGGGAACGAAATACATTCTGTTGCCCGCGGTATCCGGGCGTACTGATATTGGCCAAATTATTGGCGACCGAATCCAGAGCCTGGTTTCGAGCCAACAGCGCGGTACAAGCCGCGTAGAAACCGCTGTCCATGAGTTCCCTCCATGAAGACCAAGCAAGGGAACGGCCAAGTAGAGAGGGAAAGCGGGTGTGCTAAGTGGTTGATAAACGAGCGGTGCACCCCTTGAGATGAGTCAGGGATTAGTGGCACACCGCAATCAAAGATGGAACTGGCTGAGTTTCTCTAACCCGGCGCAGTTGGCGATTACTAATGGGTCAAAACACTTTGCGCGCGAAACGGGCCACCAGTCCCTGAATGCGCCGAGCCTGGCTGTCGGCCTCGCGGACTAATTCGAGTAGCGGGCGAGAGGTCGAGCACCGGTCATCATCGCGGACGACGTCTTGCAAGAGCGGCGAGAGGCCCCAGTCTTTCGCCAGAAGGCCGGCGACTACGCGCGGCTGTGAATGAGTGACTTCCCTCTGGCAGCCGAGAATTAACGGCAATTCGCCGATGTGGAAAAGCAATCCGGCCACATAGGCTTCTTCCGCGTCGTTGTACATCGTCTTGTAGGCAAGTTCTTCTGCCATCAATGCCGTAAGCCGCGCCTGTCCCCAGAATTGCTCGCAATCGCGCAGCGCCGCCCGGCCGTCGGGATGGCTGGAAAGAGGCTCGATTTCAGTGACCAGAGTTAGCAGCTTCTCGATTCCAGCGTGGACCACGTTCCTGGTAATGCTGGTTTCGACGGGTTGCCGCTCACCGTGGTCCAGGGATACGAGCCGCAACAACTGGATGGTAAGCCCAACGTCATTTCGAATCACCTCCGCTACCGAACGAAGGTTGACGGCAGGGCCGGATAACAGGACCTGCAACAACAGCACTGAATCTGCCATTGCCGGGAGCGCGCCAAGGATCAGGGTGTTATTCTGCCGCGGGAGGTGACTCCGTCTGCACCTTGGTTGAGAGTTGGTCCGGCCAAGGATCAGATAGGGTTTACGGGATTGTTCTTTTGCCAGCATGTCCGTGCTGGCTTAATCGGCAGAAAAGGATTGCAACTTTAACGAGGCTGCCGAGGTCCAAGGGCTAGTCTGGTTGGACCCGGAAGAGGAGATCGGTTTCCTGCTGACGGCTCCAGATTCTCATCCAAAGATAATCGCGGCACATGCCGAAACGCGTTTCTTTTGCGCCCAGTTGAGTGACGTAATTGCGGCTCATGCGGGCAATTTCTGCGGTGGGCATCGGGCGGTCGAAGATGATTTCGTTCTCTCGCGTCAGGAAAGCGCTGGCCTGCAAGTGGCGCTGGAAATCCTGAGCGGTAATAAAACCTGGCATCGCGTCACACCCGAGAATATGTTCGATGGTGGAGAGAATCTGGTATTGCACGCGGCTCACAAAGCCGATCGATAGCCTTCGATCCGCTTCCACGAAGTGCACCGGGAGCATTTCATATTGCTCCAGCAGCAGACGCGGGATGTGAATAGGAGGGGGCACCAGGCGTGCGGTCAACGTGAACACCGGGCATGACCACTGGGCTGCGACTGCTGATGTTACCTGCTCGGAGGTAGCGAAACCAAGGACTTGTACAGCTTCGCCGAGATTTGTGCCGTCAAGTTTTTGTCTTTCGAGCGCGAGAACAAGTTGCTCCGAGGTCAGTATCTCGCGTGACATAAGCAGCAACCCGAGGGGCATGCGGCGGACCTGGGGTGGTTCCTGGACCTGGCGCGAGGTAATGGTGGCTGCAATGGTGGCGTGAAGAAAGTCTTCAAAACAATTGGGACTGCAGAACCATTCTTTGCCGAGGGAAACGCCCGCGTGCCGCCGGGAGAGACTGGGCAACAGGCTCTTTCGCGTGCATGCGGTGTTCGAGCAAGGGAGTGCCCACGTTTTCCATCTTGCCGGAATCGGAATCCATTGAGCTTTGGGCATTGTAATCGGCGGTGTTCTAAAACTCTGCTGCGCTCCTACTCCACAATCTGATTCTCATCGAAGGAAGCGCTCCGCAGCGCGGCGCGGAGCTTCGGAATGGCAAGCGCGTGGATCTGGCAGACCCTCGATTCTCCAATCTGGAGCACAGCCGCGATTTCCTTCATTGTTAATTCTTCCTTGTAGTAGAGCGAAATGACCATCTGCTCTCGCTCGCTGAGCGTCTCGATAGCAGTCGCGAGTTGGTTGGTCACTTCCGAGCGCAAGCAGAGCTCATCGGGACCCTCTTCACGGCTGGGAGCGGATTCAATAAGGTCTTGCCGCTCCGATCGATCGTAGGCTGCACTCACCTCCTGGCCAACGAGACGCAACCCATCGACGCGGACGGCAGTCTCGTGGAGATCCTTGAGAGTCAATCCCAGTTCGGCGGCGATCTCTTCTTCAACAGGCTGGCGGCCGAGCTGCCCGCCAAGTTTAGCGACTGCCTCTTCAATGTTCCTCGCTTTCTGACGCAGCGGGCGAGATCCCCAGTCTAATTCCCGCAGGCTATCGATGATCGCGCCGCGGATCCGAAACTTGGCGAACGATTTTAACGGGACAGACTTCGTCGGATCGTAACTGCGGATGGCCTCGATCAGTCCGATCACCCCCGCGTTAACCAGGTCCTCGAAAGGAACATGCTGGGGCAGACGCTCGAAAATGCGCCGGGCAATGTAATGCACCTGCGGAAGTTGCTGCAGGATGAGTTCATCCCGCTCCTGGTTTGTTTCATCGACGTTTTCTTTGTACGCCAGTTCTGCTTTCGTCGTCATGTCAACCTCAAATTGATCCCCAAGCTTGTCTTCATCGCAAAGCTCCCACCGACTGCACCGCAATTGCGGGGGGAATTTCCGTCGGCGCCAAAACAACTATCTTCGGGAAGAAAGGCTCCAGCAATCGGCGCAACTGGAATCTTCCCGGGGAAGAACACAAGAGGATGGGCGGGGCATTCACCACGCCATCTCCAAACAAAGCCTTCAGTCCGTCAAAGACGCGCCGTGCAACATTGGGTTGGAGAGCGCCCGACGGTTGAGTTGCGTAAGGCTGGGGGGTGAGGGACCGGGTGCATTCTTCCTCCAGCGCTCGATCCAGGGTCACCACTTTCAACTCCCCATTTTTGTCGAGCAGGGGTTGCACGAAAGCACGACCCAGGGCATGGCGCACCGCTTCTACCAGGAGCACGGGGTTCTTATTGAGGGGTGCAACGTCGACGAGCGTTTCCAGAATGGTGCCCAGGTCGCGAATCGAGACTTGCTCCCGTAACAATTGCTGTAACACTTTCTGCACTTCGCCCAGCGTGAGGATCTTCGGGATCAGTTCTTCCACCAATCGTGGATGAGACTCCGCGTTCCGATCGACGAGCCGCTTGGTCTCGTGCCGGGTAAGAAGCAGATGCGCGTTCTGCTTGACGACTTCCCCTATGTGAGTCGCGAGCGCCGACGTGTGGTCGACGACAACGTATCCGGCGGCAACCGCTTGCGCCTGGTTATCGGGTGAAATCCAGCGCGCGGGAGTATTGAATGCGGGCTCGCGAGTTTCTGCCCCCGCCAGCGCCGGTGGATTGGACTGCGAACTGATGGCCAAAAGGCAATTGCGCCGCATCTCCCAGCGAGCGACCTCCACCCCACGCAGGTGAATCACGTACTCGTGTTCCTTCAGCGAAAGGTTGTCGGTGATGTGGATGGACGGAATCAGGAAACCAAGCTGGGAGGCAAGCTGCTTTCGCAGGGAGCGGACCTTGCCCAACAGCTGTCCGCCCTGCTTGCTGTCGACGAGAGGTACGAGCCCGACGCCGACCTCGAGCATGAGTTCGTCCAGCTTGAGAACGGCGTCGAGCGGTTCGGCGTTGGCGGGTGCGCCGGGCGCTGCCGCTTTGGTGGTAGCTGACTCCGAACCGGCTTGTGCCTTGACTGCAGATTCCGGCTTGACGCGTCGCGCGAGGATGAACATCAGCAACGACATAATCCCAAAGGATATTTTCGGCAGGCCGGGAACGAGGGCCAGTCCCGCCATAACGCCGCCGGCAATCCACAGAGGACGGCCTTTGCCGAACAACTGCTGGCCTACATCAAGGCCCAAAGTGCTCTCGGATGAGGCACGGGTCAACACGATTGCGCCCGCGACAGAAACGAGCAGCGACGGGATCATGGTCACCAATCCATCGCCCACAGTGAGAACCGTGTAGGTCTTCAGCGCATCCATGAAAGGTGTGCCGTGCTGAAATACGCCAATCAGAAAACCGGCAATGATGTTAATGCCGGTGATAAGAATCGTGGCAAGCGAATCTCGCTGGCTGAAGCGGGCCGCGCCATCCATCGCGCCGTAAAACTCCGCTTCATGCGCAATCAGGGCGCGGCGGCTGCGTGCCTGTTTTTCATCGATCAGACCTGCGTTCAGGTCCGCATCGATAGCCATTTGTTTGCCGGGCATTGCGTCCAAGGTAAAGCGTGCGGTTACCTCTGCCGTGCGGACAGCGCCATGGCTGATCACCATGTATTGGATTGCGATCAGTGCGAGGAAGAGAACAAACCCTACAACGTAGTTGCCGCCGACAACGAATTGGCCGAAAGCCTCGATCACCCGGCCGGCCGCGGAAGCGCCCTCGCTTCCATGGAGCAGGATTCGCCGGCTGGCGGCGAGGTCAAGCGAAAGTCGGAACAAGGTCAGCAGCAATAGAAGGCTGGGGAAAACGGAAAACTGCACCGGCTTAAGAATCTGAAGTGCTACGAGTAAGACGAGGACGCCGGCGGTTATGCTGAAGGCCAGGAGCATGTCAACCAGCAATGCGGGCAGAGGGATGACCATGACAAAGACCATGCTCACGGCGAGCGACGGAATGACCCAGTCACTGCTGCTTCCCATGATCGACTTAAGAAATCCGGGCTTGGCGATTGGCGATGCCATATTTATGGCGTTTCCTCATGTGGACTGTGATCTATCACTGGGCCGGCACCTGTCCCGGTGTTTGCGCACGATTCTGGGCCTGACCCGAACCCCTACCTTCAGCCTGGGCCTGGGCCCGGAAGACGAAGGCCAGGATTTCGGCTACTACGGCGTACAACTCGGCCGGAATTGACTGACCCACTTCGACGGTACGGTAGAGGGTCTGGGCGAGCGGGGGATTTTCGAGCACCGTGATACCGCCCCAGCGGGCAATTTCCTTGATCTCCAGCGCCAGCAGATTCTGCCCTTTCGCGACCACGACAGGAGCTTCCATGCTCATGTCGTATTTCAGAGCCACGGCAAAGTGGGTGGGGTTCGTGATGACGACGTTGGCCTGTTTGGTATCCTGGAGCATTTTCCGGCGGCGCATCTGGCGTTGAATGCGGCGAATGCGGCCCTTGGTTGCGGGATTGCCGTCGGTCTGTTTCATTTCCTCGCGCAGGTCCTGGCGGCTCATCTTAAGATCGCCCTCGAGCTTGCGCCAGACGAGCATGTAATCGATGCCCGACCAGCAAACCAGAACCAGGCCCGCTTTCCAGCACATTCCCCACATCGTGTTGGCGAGAAATCCGGCGTAGGGACGGACGCCCACATCGGAGGCCTGTACAACCTGCTGCCAATTCTTCTGGATGGTCGAAACTCCGATCCAGGCGATGACGCCAAAAGGGATGAGCGACTTCAGGATGTTGCTCAAGCCGGAAAGCGAGAACAACTGTTTCAACTTGTTGGCGGGACTTAGTTTTTCGGGCTTGAGAGCGAGGGCCTCCGGGGCAAATATGAGGCCGCCCTGGGCCATGCCGGCACTGAGAGAGATGACCCACGAGGCTGCCAGGACGGGGACAATCCAGCGAAAAACAGCGACGCTGGTCCAGAACAGCTCCGGTCCTCCAGCGGTCAGCGATTCGCGGGTCGACATATCGAGCATCGTCTGCAAGAGGCCATGCCACTGGCGGGGGGCGTCGTGGGTTTGCCATGCGATGATGGCCATGGCGCCGCTCCAGGCAAGCGCACCGGACAATTCACGGCTGCGCGCAACCTGGCCTTGCTCGCGCGCTTTCTTCCGCTTTTGCGGTGTCGCTTTCTCTGTCTTGTTTGCTTCCGCCATAGTTCTCGTCTGGGGAGATCACGCCCTAAAGTATTTTTGTGCGACTACCCGACGCTGAAGCGCCGGGCTATTGCCGGTCGTCTCTCCGGGACTTATTTCCTGAACTCCACTTCGACTCATCTCGCGAACTCCACTTTTTCTACAGACATGCAGATCAAACGCGCCAGGGCCCATCCTGCTAATGGGCCAGGTGCAACAGTTGCTCGGTGTATGCAATCGATTCCCCGAAATACTTTGCGAAGACGCCTGGCCAATAACCGATCGTTACCGTTAACACGACGACACCCAGCATGCTCTTGACGGCCGGTCCCAGGAGCATGAGCGGCATCTGAGGCGAGGCCTTTCCCATGAGGCCGAGAACCAGGTCCATGAGCAGGGTCGCGGCCAGAACCGGCGCTGCGATCTGGATGCCAAGCTCCAGGACGATGGCTCCCTCATGCAGAACCGCTTTCGCAAACATCGGGTTCAGAGTCATCGTGCCGGGCGGAAGATAGTCAAAGCTGTGCGCGACGGCCCGCAAAATCCAGTGGTGCACGTCGAGGGAAAGAAAAATCAGCAGAGCCATGCTCTGGTGAAAAAAGGCGACGATTGTGCTCTGGACCTGGGTATTTGGATCGAGAATATTGACGAGCGAGTAGCCCATCTGAATGCTGAGCATTTGACCGGCAATCTGGCAGCCTTCGAAAACCGCGTAGGTGGTGACGCCGATGGCTAGGCCGAGGACGGTTTCACTGGCAACGATGGCAGGCCACTTGGAGAGGTCCAGGGTTTGAAGGCGCGGGGCAAATACCGGATAGAGCACGGCGGTAATCGCAATGACGAAAACGGCCTTCACCCGAGCCGGGATGACCGCATTGCTGAAAAACGGGGCGAACAGCATCAGCCCCGACACGCGAATGCCGATGATGAGGATGGCGCCGAGAATGTGTGAAACAGGTATTTCCATTTTGTATTCAGCGTATGTAAGGATGAAAATCCGACAGCAATTGGATCGTGAAATGGGCCATCTGCTTCCACATCCAGGGGGTGAGGACAAACACCGCGCCGCCGACGGTGAGCAGGCGAGGGACCGCCGAGATCGTTGTTTCCTGCAGGGAAGTGAGCACCTGGACGATGTTGATGAGCAGGCTTACGGTGACCGCGAGAGCGAGGATGGGAGCGGCGATCACGAACACTTCCTTCATCGTCATGCGGCCCAGGTCAACAACTACTTCAGTAGGCATAGTGGGTAAGAACTCCCAGGGTTGTGTTCTGAAAAGTCGCGGAACGAGGGACGTGGCAGGGGTTCTTCGACTCCGCAAGAAGTCCACTTCGTGAAGACCTTGCTCCGCTCAGGATGACTTCGGAATGGGTTTCCGGCATCCAACTCTTGGGACTCGACATTAGTGGAAACTCCTCATCAGCGATCCGACCAGAAGATTCCAGCCGTCGACCATCACAAATAACAGTAGTTTCAAAGGGGTGGAAATCACCACGGGCGGAAGTTGCAGCATTCCTACCGAGGTGGAAATAGAGGCAACAATCATGTCGATCGCGAGGAACGGGAGGAACAATACGGTTCCAATCTGAAAACCGGTTCTCAGCTCGGACAGAATGTAGGCTGGCATCACCACTCTCATGGAGAGATCGCTGGGTTTCGCGGGACGCGGTTCCTTGGATAATTCCACGAAGAGGGCGACATCTTTTTCGCGCACGTAATGCAACATGAATTCGCGGACCGGGACTTCTCCACGCTCGATGGCCTGAAAGGCGGTGATCTGTCCGCTCTGCAATGGGGCAACGGAAAGCTCGTAGACATTGGCTCCGACGGGCTGCATGAGAAAAAACGTCAGGACGAGCGACAAGCCGATGATCGTCTGATTAGTGGGAGTGGTTTGGAGTCCCAGAGCCTGGCGCAGGAAGTGAAAGACAATCAGCAGGCGCGCGAAGGGCGTCATGCAGAGGAGCAGGGAAGGGATGAGCGTCAGGAAGGTGAGCAGGACGAGGATCGTCCATGAGGTTCCGCTTCCCACGCCGCTGATCCGTATGTCGTTCGAACCGGCCGCCGGAAGCTTGGCAACGAAAAGCGCAACCATGGGGGCGGGAACGTTGGCGAACACGCCCGGCCGGGAGCCGTTGGGCTGAGAAATCTGAGCCGTCGCATGGGCACAGCCCAGGAGCAGCAAGAGAGGAATCAGGGCCCTCAGGTACGGATGGAGGGAGGTGCGCATGATCACCCGCTAACCTCGCCGATGCGACTCTGGAGCACGCTCGAGAACTCGGCGGGCTTATCCAGTTGGGCGAGCAAGGAAACGGAATTCGAGGCGCCCCCTACGAGGAACTGCTTATCATCGACCTGGATGATGGTGACGAAGCGTTTGTCGCCCAAGGCAACGGTTTCGCAGACGCGCAGCCTTTTCTTGTTCTGGCGGACGCGGACTTGCGCCGCCTGTGCCCACAGCGCTTTGAGAACACCGCGCACACCGCGGCCGGCCCGGGCAAGGGCGCGGGTCGCCCAGTCCGGTGATGCCGGCGAATTTTCCGCTGGATTAAGAAGCGGACCGGCCAGGGACGTGGCGTGCGAGATCATGGTATCGACTCCTGTGTTCATGCCAACTCCGTGATACGCGCAGCCAAACGTTCCCCGATCATCTCGAACTGAATCCAGGCGATGAGGCGGCCGTTGACGCGGAGCGGGATATCTTCCGTGCTGCCGAGGGCGGTGGTGATAATCGAGTCCTTGCGCAAACGCAAAAGGTCGCCCAGGTTGAAGTCACTGACCGGAACCTCCAGTGACAAGCGGCAGGGCAGCCATGGAAAACGCTCGGCGGCGTCGCGGGTGCTCTCGGTGGCCTGCTCGGGCCCTTGTTCTTTTTCTTCGCGTTGTGCCGGTGTGGCCATTCCGATCCTTCGTATCGCGTGGAAGACTGTTGTTCGAATCACTGCTTTTTGGAAGTGATGCGGCTTCAGGAAACAAGACCGCGCGCGTGGACGGGTCGCGATCGACCACGACGCACCTAAGGGAATGCAATTGGGAGACCTTGCAATACGGAGAGCAGGCGGCGTCTGTGGATAAGACGGGCCTTGCAGTGACAACGACTTAGCGGACGGATGGTTACGTCCGTACAATGGCCGGCGCGGGGCGGCGATTAGAGGGAAAGTAGAAGCGAGGTCCCGCAGGCGGGCTGGTTGTGCGCGCCCGCGGGACCTCTAATCAAGTGCTCACGCTAGCCGTTAGTTGCCGGGTTGCGCTTGCAAGTTGGTGGTCGTGTTGCCCACTGAATCCAGGGTGGTAATCATTCGTGCATTCGCTTCAAAGCCGCGCTGAACGACGATCAGGTCCGTAAATTCCGTTGAAATGTCCACGTTGGAAGTCTCGAGGGCCCCTCCGGTCAGAGTGCCGCGGCCTCCGGCATTGGGCACTCCCACGACGGCGGAGCCCGAAGCGAGAGTGGGCGTATAACCGTTGCCGCCCATGTTTTGCAAACCCTGTACGTTGGCGAAGCTGGCGAGCGCGATCTGGCCGAGAGCCTGGGTTTGGCCGTTGGTGAAGCTGCCTTCGATTGTACCGTCGGACTGGACGGTATAACTCTGAAGGGTACCGCTGGCGTATCCATTCTGGCTGTTGGTGGTGGTGGTGCTGGTGGCTGCCAACTGGGTGACCAAGGAGCCTCCATTGGCATCCTGCAGGTTCCAGGTAAGGCTCATGTTGGCGGCGCCGTCGGCCAGACCTGTGACGTTGATTCCGGTCACGGATGTGGGCGAAGTGATGTTTCCATTGCTGTCGAAACTCAAGGACCCGCTGGCGACGACGGTGGGATTGCCCGTACCACCTGTGTCAGCGGCGGGGAGGGTGATCTGGTAGTTCCAGGTATTGGGGGCAGTTTCCGTAAAGTTGTAAGTCAGGATGTGCGAGGCGCCCAGAGAGTCGTAAACGGTAATCGGCGTGGAATAGGTCGTTCCCACCGGAGCGGTAGCATCGAGGTTCGTCTGCTGCTGCATGGTGGTGGTGGCACTGGGTGGATCGGCCAGGCTGGATCCAACCTGCAGTGGACCGAGCGTCGCCGAGGTGGTCACGACGCCATTGACGGCCGGATAACCGAGCACAGTTTGGCCTTCGGGCGTGACGAGATCGCCGGCGGTGTTGACCTGAAAGTCGCCGGCGCGGGTGTAACTGAGCGCGCCGCTGGCATCCTGGGTGATAAAGAAGCCGTTTCCGGTGATGGCGACATTGGAAGGAACGGCGGTGTTCTCCAGGGTTCCGTCGGAGAAGTTCGTGTCGATGGAGCCAATCCGAGTGCCCATGCCCTCCTGGATCGGGTTGCCGGAACCACTCGTGCCCATGTTCTGATAGAAGAGGTCCTGAAAACTGGCTTGCTGATCCTTGTATCCAACGGTATTCAGATTGGCAAGATCGTTGGAGATGATGTTCAGAGCATCGGTGCTGGCGGAAAGGCCCGAGAGTGCGATTGAAAATGACGACATTAGTGTGCTCCTGTGAGAGATGAGATGGCGGACGAACCGGTCTGCGATGAGGTAGTGGGTGTTCCAAGGGCGGTCTGCAAAGTTTGATTGATGGCGATCAGCTCATTGAGCTGATTCATGGACAACATCTGGCCGACCATCTGAGTGGGATCCATGGGGGAAGTGGGATCCTGCGACTGTAATTCGGTCACCAGGAGATTCATGAAGGTGGCCTCGGCGTTGTTGGCCGCCTGATTGGGCGTGGTGGCCGTGCTGGAGGTGGCCGCCGCTGTCCCTGGTAAATTCATCGATAATGGATTGGTGATCATTTGTGTTTCTCCTTAAGTCTGTTCTCGCCGGTCGCGCGTTCACATGTGAATATCGAGCTGCGCGGATGGGATTGACGATTCCGGGATCGACATGGTCCCGGGTAGTGCTTCTGACTGATCTTGGTGAGTGACCGACCTCTGAGGCGCATTCGCGAGCTGGCGGTAGGCCTGACGCGAATCGGCGGAAGCACCACCGGACTGCTGGTTGAGCACCAGGTTGCTGGTGGTGATCTGGTGAGCGGCGGCTAGTTTCTCCTGCAGGTGCGGCAATTCGGTGGCTAAGAGGCTGCGGAGGGCAGAGTGCTCGACCGAGATCTCCGCGCTCAGCTGGTTGTGGATCATCGACGTGCGGATGTCCACGCTGCCTAACTCGCCCGCCTGAAAGCCTACGTGAAGTTCCGATTGACCGGCACGCTCTACCAGTTTGGCGGTTTGAACGGCGGATTGAGCTACGGACGATGGGTCGGCTGCGGCGGCTGGGTCCGGGCGATCTGTGGCGCGGAGATCTGTGCCGGTGGGGTTGCTGGCGGGCATGGACGCCATTGCGTTCGCGGATGCGGATGTCGCCTTCGAGATGTCGGCGGCTGACGTCTGTCCGCCGAGGGCATTTCCGAAGCTGACTGGACTGGTGGGGGAGTCGAGTCCTTTGCTGTCCGAAATCAAGCCGAACGTGGTGGGCGTACTGCTTTCGTGCTTGCTGCCGTGGTCGGTTTTGCCGTCTCCGGTTGACGCGGAGCCTTTGCCGGGCTCGCTCGATGCCTGCTCGAGGGACGTGCTCCGGGCGTCGCTCTTCACGGCTTCCACCTTTGGGGCTTCGGTCTTTGCCGTTTCGATCTTTGTGCTGTCGATCTTTGCAGCTTCGATCTTTGCTCCGTCAATCTTTGAACTATCGATCCTGGCGTTGTCGATTGGCGACTGCGAGACTTTTGCAGCATGATTCGCATCGGCTGGGGAGTCGGCCAGCTTGGGCTGCTTTCGTGCGGCGGCTTGGGAGGGCGCGATTGCTTGGGGCTGGGACGCTTCAGCGGCGGCCAGGGTGATGGGGGCCGATTGTGTTGCACCGCTGGTGCCCGACATTTCGTCCGCGTCACCGAGTTTTGCATCGGGAGTCGTCTCAGCGGAGGGCGTGGCGGTGGTTGCGATGCCACCGGTATTTGCGCTGACGGGAGTGGGTCCGGAACCCGAAGTCGCTAACGCGGAAGTCCCTGGTAGGGAAGCTGGCAGTGATTCCTGCGCGTTCAGCGACAGTGCGGCGAGGGCAGAGGCGTCCGCGATTTGAGTCTTTGCGGAATCATCCGATGACGAAGTTCCTGACGGAGTATCTGCATCGGATGCTCCCTGTTGCAGTGTCGTCACGGGTCTGACGGTTGGGACTGGCAATGGTGAAGGTTGTGCTTCTGCCGCCTGCGGTTGCCGCGGGTCGGTCGGATTCGATGGGTTCGCCGCGCGACGTTCGCTTTCCGCGGGGGCCCTCCGATTTTCTGCTCTTGCAGGCGTCGCGCTCTGAGTGGCCGTCGGAGCGTTTGCAGTGCGGGGCGCGGGTGACTGCGCGGCGCCCGTGGCTTTGGCGAACTCGGATGAAAACGAGGCAACCGGTGGTTTGCTGGCGGCGGAGGGGTTGGACGGGCCCACCAGAAATGAACTCGGATTTTCGCCAATCGCCGGCATAACAGGGGACACAATTTCTCCTTTTGGCAACAGCAAAATTGCACGCTGCAAGCCAAACATTCCGGATTAGAGAATTTTCCCGGATCGGCTTTAGAGGTGGATGAATTAAAGAGTTTTGGGGAATGTGCCGATTAGAAAACGGCTCGTTTTGCGGTGCAGAGGGCGCGCTAGGCAGCATTTGCCCGGAAATAGGCAACGTTTGCCTAGCGGGCGTTCGCGAGATTCTTGCAGCAGGATGCGCGGGCATGCGCCATTTATTTTGTATACCAGCGGCTTTCGCCCGGCTGGCAGTACTTTTTGGGCAGAGATCCTTCGAATCCGCCGGAGTCACCAACATTCCGGCTTCCCACGTTCCACGAGAAAAACTGGTGCACTCCACCCGTCTGCCCCCGGATTTCCATCTAGCGTCGCGAAAGGCGCGACCCTAGGATGGGGCACCCGGCTTCGTAATCTGGAGTAGTAGACGGATGAGTTCAGACTGGCGTGATGTACAGGTCTTGCCGTAAATACTTGCTAGCTGTGACTTCAGCGTGTTTCTGCTGACTCCAAGAGTTCCGGACATCTCCGAAAGAGCCTGTCCACCGGCCAAAAGCATTGCCACTCGGCATTCCGCGGGCGTCAGTCTGAACAGCGATTGCAGCGTGGCGCTAGCTGGACGAAGGGCTTGTTTCGGATCAGTTACAAAAATGATAACGCGAACGGAATCAAGTCCACGCACTGGCGAGACGAGCAGGTGCAGAGGAGGGAGATTGCGACGGGAAACGGAGATGGCGTCGATCTCATCGGCTACGCAAAGGGGGTTTCTGACGGCTTCGGTCAACAGCTTTTTGAGTCCGGAGGACTCGCGTTGTAGCTCCGCTCGCAAGCCACCACCGGTGGCGAGTAACCATTGTTCGCGGCTAATATGCGCTCCGCCGCATAATTCATGGCAACAATCTGCATCCGCTCGCTAAGAAGAATGACGCCCGTGGGTATAGCATCGAGAGCCGTTTTCAGACTCTCGGACCGATTTCTCAGTGTAGTCAACCGGAAGTGGAGCCGAATCGCACGCTTCACGTGTGGCGCTAGAATTCCGAGCAACACCAGTGCGTCGCTGTCGAAATCGCCTTCGCGTGGACCGCGATAGACGCCGAGGCCGCTGATTGTGCCAGCGGTGCTCTCCGGAATGCTCCAAGCGGCATGCGCCACTCCAAAAAGACGGAAATAGTCGTTATAGATTTCAGTTTCAGCCAGTTCCCGGGGGGAAATTACCTCTTCCGAAACTCCAACCCACCCTTCCACCGCGAGCGGAGCTGCGCGCTGCTGCCAGATATCTATCTTCCCGTAATGTTCCGCATATAAACGGATTGCCTCGGGATCGATGCCCCATTGCAAGGAAATTGAATGCTCAGCGCGCCGAGCGTCATGCACCAGGAGACCAGCGCATCGTCCCCCCGTTGCTTGGGTAATGAGACGCAGAAACTCCTCCCACTGGGAGGGGTCGAGCGGGGCTTCATAGAGCGCATCCAAAATTCCAAACAGGCGTTGATTTTCGGGCAACAACTGTCACCCCTTATCAGTGGTCCCTAAAAGCCATCCCCCTGGGGAGGATCATATCGCATGAAATCTCCATTATGAAAACGAATTCCACAGGAGTTTCACCCGTTTGGGTGATGACAGCGGTGTGCAGAAGTGCAAATGTACCAAGCCGTGGGGGGCAGAAACACAAATCACGTAAGAGAGGCTAACCACCATGAAGAATGCGACTTACCTATTCCGTTTGTCGACTATAGTGAGGGGGTTGGTAATCCTATCCCTGTTGCTTGCGCTGGAGCTTTTCGCAAACGCAAAAGAGTTCTATTTTATTACGTTCAACGCGCCCGGCGCCGGCTCAAATGCCTACCAGGGCACTATTGCCACAGGTATCAATCCGGGCGGTGAGATCAGTGGATACTACCTTGATGCCAATTTCCTGGCCCACGGCTTTCTTCGTAACGCGGACGGAACCTTTATTACGTTCGATGCTCCGCACGCAAGCCAAGACGGCTACGGCACATATGCCAATGGTCTAAATTCAGAAGGAGACACTGTTGGTTACTATACCAACTCGACTTTTAACTTCGGCGGCTACCTTCGTAGGCCAGACGGTACGTTCGAGATCTTCCGGGATCCAATGGCGTGCACTACCGGTGATCCTAAAGGTTGTGAGGGTACCGGATTCGGGGCAATCAATGATCTTGGAGTGATCGCGGGAGGGTACATTGACAAAAACCTTGTACAGCATGCCTTGCTAAAGGGACCTGACGGAAAAGTCATACCGTACGATGCTCCCGGGGCCGGTAACAACCCTGGCAATCCCGCGAATATAAGTCCGCTGGGCGATTACTTATACCAAGGCACTAACCTGGCGGGAATCTCGCCAGGACTCAATGCATCAGGCGCAATCACGTCAGGTTACCTTGACGAAAACAATGTGTACCACGGATACCTTCGGAGTCCGGACGGCTCTTTCACCGAGTTCGACGCTCCGGGGGCGGGCACAGGTTTGGCGCAGGGTACTATTCCCATAAGCCTGAACGACTCAGGGGTGATCACGGGATTTTACGTGGATAGCAACGATGTGTTCCACGGGTTCACACGGGGTTCCGACGGCTCCTTAACGACTTTTGAAGCACCCGATGCGGACACAACCCCAGGCTCGTTTAACGGCACCCTGCCAGAAAGCATCAACCAGTTCGGTGCGATCACCGGCTACTACGTCAATGCACAGGATGTGGCTCGCGGATTCGCACTCGCTAGCGACGGCTCAATCATCACCTTTGCCGCGCCGGGCGCGGGCCTTGGCGCCGGTCAGGGAACTATTCCGCAAAGTAATAATGAGTTCGGGGTGATCGCGGGATACTATGTTGACGCAAACAGTGTAATCCACGGGTTTCTGGCGATACCATGCGGCGAGTGGTGCGAGGGAACGAATACAAATTACGAATAGGGAAAATGGGGACAGGAAGCTGTGAAGAAATTGATTTTCGATCGTCGGCGTCTGCCTATCGACGAAAACTTTGCGTTCAGATGGCCTGGGGCGACGTTCGGAAATCGGCGATACATTTTCGATCCACCGCAAAAATTGTGGAATCAAATTTTTCATAGCTTCCTGTTCCCCTGGGTTAGGACGTTGGCTTGCGGCGGGCGAGGAACAGGTCATCGATTCTTGCTTGTTCGGCTTTGGTTTGGCTTCGGGTGTAGTCGGCGAGTTTGCGCTCGCGGAGCTTTTCTATGATCTCGCGATTGCGGCGCGCTTCCTGGTAGGCCTGGAAGATTTCCTGACGTTTGATGGCCAGTTCTTCCTGTTTTTTCTTGAGTTCGTCGCGAAGATGCTCGAGGGCCTGTTCGTCGTCCAGGGCATCCTGCAGATGCTTCGAGCGCATGCCCCGCCGGAGCTCCTGGGCGCGGTTCTGCTCTCTGGCTAGACGGTTCTGTTCGGCTTCGACGATCTGCGATTCCAGGAGGGCAATTTCCTGCTGGGCTTTCTCGAGAGCGACGAATTCACGCAGTTCGAGAGCTTCGCGATACTTCAGGACGGCATCGAGTGAAAATCTGAAGGGCATACTTAGCTGGGCAACGTGAGGAGATGTTTCACGGTGGCATCGAGAAGGGCGGTTTCGTTCGGGCCCTGACGCAGAAATGCGTTGATTTGCGGCAGGGCGTTGATGGCGCGGTCGAGAGTCGGGTCGGAACCCTTCTGGTAGGCTCCAATTTTGATGAGATCCTCGGCGCGAGAATAGGCTGCCAGCAGGGTGCGGATAGCGCCGACTTTTTGCAGATGTTCCTGCGAGCACACGCTGGGCATCAACCGGCTGAGGCTGTCGAGCACTGAAATCGGCGGGTAGTGGTTGGCTAAGGCCAGGTTGCGATCGAGGACGATGTGGCCATCGAGCAGAGAGCGGACGGTGTCGACGATCGGATCCTGTTGGTCATCGCCTTCCATCAATACCGTGTAGAAAGCGGTGATGCTGCCGGTGGCGAAACGTCCGGCGCGCTCCACCATTTTCGCGAGCATGGTGAGCACCGAGGGAGTGTAGCCCTTGGCGGTGGGCGGTTCGCCAGCGGCGAGGCCGATTTCGCGCTGGGCCATGGCAAAGCGGGTGAGGGAGTCGACGACCAAAAGGACGTTCTTGCCGAGGCCGCTGAAATATTCCGCGACGGCGGTGGCGGACAGCGCAGCCCGGATACGCAGCAAGGGCGACTGGTCGGAAGTGGAAACGATCACGACGGAACGGCGGCGGCCTTCTTCGCCGAGCGTCGCGAGAAACTCTCCAACTTCACGTCCACGTTCGCCGACGAGGGCGAGGACGGTGAGATCGGCGGCGGTGCCGCGGGCCATCATGCCGATCAGGGTGCTCTTGCCGACGCCGCTGCCGCCGAAGATGCCGACGCGCTGGCCGCGTCCACAGGTGAGGAAGGCGTCGACGGCACGGATGCCGCAGCCCAAGGGCTCATCAATCAAGGTGCGGTCGAGCGCGGCGGGTGCTAGCACATCGACGGGAATGGAGCGCACCGCAGAATATTCGCCGAGGGAATCGAGAGGCTGTCCCTTGGCGTCGATCACACGGCCGAGCAACTCGGGACCGACGCGAAGAGAAGGCCGGGCTCCGCAGGTGACGACGCGGTCTCCGAAGCGGGTGCCATTGGGCTTATCGAGGCACATCGACAAGACTTTGGAGCCGCGAAAGGCGACGATCTCGCCGGGAAAGACTTCGTGGTCGGCGTTGACGACTTCGCAGGAATCGCCCACCGAGCAGAAGGGACCGGAGGATTCCACAAGGCTACCGACAACCTGGGTGACTCGTCCGCTCCAGCGAACGGTGGAACTGGAGGAAAGCCAATTCTTGCAGGAGTGGAGTGCGCCGGTGTTCATTTCACATCAGGCCGCTGGGCGAGCAGGTCAAAGAAGCCGTTCTCGACTTCTTTCAATTGCGCGTCCAACCCCATTTCGGCGATGCCGAGCTCGGTTTCGATGCGGCAGGCGTTGGGTTCGAGGGTTGGATCCTCGAGGATTTCGACGTTGGGGTTGGTATTGAAATAGTGGCGCCAACTGAATGCGTCCTCGGGGCGAATGCGGACGATAGCGGTAGTGCCTTGCTGCATTCTTTCGAGCATCACTTTGACTAGCCCGGCGACGACCATGCGATCGACCTGGGCTTCGCGATGGAGAATTTTTCCGGCGATGGCGAGCGAGAGGTGAACAAGTTGCACTTCGACGTTCGAATAGTAATTGGTGCGCTCCTGCTGGAAGGCGAGGAGGGCGTCGTTGACCAGCCGGCGCTGTTCAGCGAGGCTTTCTTCGAAAGTTTTGCGAGCCTGCTTTTCGCCCTCGCGGAAGCCTTCGGCGCGGGCTTCGGACAGCAAGCGGGAAAGTTCCTGCTCGCTGATGCGAGGGAGATTGTCGGGCTGTCCGGCGACGAGCCCGGCGGAGCCGGGGGCGTTAAGTCCAGCGGAACCGGGAGCCTGGTAAACAAATTCCTCGACACTTTCGCGCGCTGCCGCCGCTGCCGCTCCCGCGCCTGCTGCTGTACCGCTATACGACATATTCGTCGTCTCCGTCGGATCGCAAAACTACTTTGCCTTCGGCTTCGAGGCGGCGTAACAAAGCTACGGATTCCTGCTGCGCCTGCGTGACATCCTTGTTGCGCACGGGGCCCAAGGCTTCCATGTCTTCCTTGAGCATGTCGGCGGCGCGCGAAGACATGGAGCGGAAGACGTGATCCTTGAGATCGTTGCTCGCGCCCTTGAGAGACAGGGCGAGCACCTTTTTATCGACGGCACCAAGCCATTCGCGGATGGCGACGTCGGCGACGCCCAGCATGTCCTCGAAGGTGAACATGAAATTGCGGATGTTGATCGCGAGGGTGGGGTCGTCTTGCTCGAGCGATTCGAGAATGGTTTTGGCGGCGCCGCTCTCCATGCGATTCATGACGTCGGCGACGCTTTTGAATCCAGCGTAGGTCTTGCGGCTTTGTTCTCCCAAGGACTGCAGCTTGCGGTTGAGGACGAATGAGACGCGCTCGGCGATTTCCGGGGAGAACTGTCGCAGTTGGGCGAGGCGCTTGACGGCGTCGGCCCGGATCTGTTCGGGCAACTTCATCAAGATGGCGGCCACTTGTTTTTCGTCGAGGTGGGCGAGGATTAATGCGATGGTCTGCGGGTGCTCGTTCTCGATGAACTTGGCGATCTGCGATGGGTCGACTTTGCGCAGGGAATCCAACTGGGCGGCGTTGGATTCCTGAAGTCCGGCGACTTTTTGCATGACTCCCTTGGCTTGTTCTTCGCCGAAGGTTTTGACGAGCAAGCGGCGGGCAACGTCGGCCCCGCCCTGGGTGACGAACTTCTGGGCGGAGGCGAGGCGGCCATACTCTTCTAAAACTTCTTGTGCAACTTCTGGAGGGACGGTACCGATGTCCGCCAGTTCGCGGGTTACGAGCTGTACATCGCGCTCGGGGAGGTGGCGAAGAATGGAACTGGCAACATCTTCCCCCATGAGGGCGATGAGGATGGCGGCTTTGCGGCTGCCGGTCAGAGCCGTGCCTGTACGAGCGGCCGCGCTCATGTGGCCTCCTCATTGATCCAGGCGTGGATGAGCTGTCCGGCGGCGGCGGGCTCTCCTTTTACCTTGTCGACGAGCTGCTTCTTAAGCGCCATGGTGCGCTGCTCGGGAGGCATGGAAGCGAGAGCGCTGTCCATGCCCGCGCCCATGGCGGATTGCTGGCCGGCCACCTTTCCAGGCAATTCGCGCAGAGTGGCGAGGGCTTGTTTTTTCAAGGGGCGCAGCAACAGGGCGTAGGCCAGCAGGAATAGCAACAAGAGCGAAGCGTAGCGCACGACGGTCGACCAGTCGCGCAGGGCGAGGCGGACACGATCGGTCATTGGCACTTTGACGGGCGGCAGGACCGGGGCTTGCTCAAAGGAAAGATTCTCTACCGTGAGCGTGTCGCCGCGCTGGGTGTCGATTCCGATGGAGGCCTTGGCCAGAGTCTCAATGTCTTTGAGTTCCTCGGGAGTACGCTTGCGGCGGACCTGGGTCTCTTTGCCGTTAGCTGCTTTGGTTTCGACGGCGTCATCGACGAGCAGGGCTGCGGAAATGCGGCGAAGGCGTCCAGCGGGATTCAGGGTGTGCTTGACGGTCTTGCTGACGGCGTAGGTTTCGCTTTCGGACTTGGAGAGCTGCGCTCCATCGCCGGTGGGAGCGACGGTCGCCTTGGGCGTCGTGGCGGTTCCGGTGGGGACATTGCTCGAGGTTCCGGGGACGCCTCCCATGAGCGCACCTTCGACCTGCTCCTCGGACTTCTGACTGGACACGGCTACCTTGCCATCGGGATCGTAGGACTCTTCGTTTTCTTCGCTGGAGCTGGGATCATATTCAACCGTCACGCTGGCGCGAATGTGATCGGGACCGACGACGGGTTCGAGAGTCTGCACGAGGCGGGCACTTAGCTCGGGGCCAAGGCTTCCATCGCCGGAGACGGGATCGCGCCGAGGCGCACCCAGGGGGCGATTAGTATCGGCGTCGATTACGGTGACGTCATCGGCGCTGAGATCATCGACCGCACCGGAGACGAGTCGGGCGATTCCGAGTTGGGTATCCTCGGGAAGCTTTCCGGAACGGAGTTTGAGAACTACTGTGGCCTTGGCGGCGCGCTCACGTTCGATGAAGACGGACTGCTGCGGCATGACGAGGTGGACGCGAACACTCTCCACATCTTTCAAGGTCTGGATGGAACGTTCGAGCTCGCCTTCGAGAGCACGCTGGTAATTTACTTTCTCGTCGAACTCGGTTTGTCCCCAGTTCATCTTGTCGAAGAGTTCGAAGCCGAGGCGGCCGCTGTGGGGCATGCCGTCGGAAGCAATCTCCATGCGGCTGGCGTCGACCTTGTCACTGGGGACTTCGACGCTCTTGCCATCGGCGCCGAGCCGGTAGGCGATGTTCTTGGCCGCAAGTTTCGCGCCCAGGGCCTGCGCGTCATTTGGCTCCATGCCGGTAACCAGGGGCTTGTAATCGGGAGTCGCCATCATACTGGCGAAGCCGACCACGACCGCGACGGTGACCGCTCCGGCGGCAAGCAGCATGGCCTTCTGCGTGCCGGTGAGGGCGGCGAGAAAGTCGGTGGCTTGCTTCTGAATGTTGTTTAATGGCGGCATAAAGTGGGCGCACTATCGGAGCGTCCGGCTAGAACTGTAACTTTGAAACCTCCTGATAAGCGTTCACGATCTTGTTGCGCACCTGCATCATCAATTGAAAGGCGACATCGGCTTTTTCGACGGCGATCATGACGTTGTGAATGTCCTGCCGGTCGCCCTGGAGCAATTCGGTTACCTGGGAATCGGAAGTCTGATTCAACTGATCGACGCTGCCGATCGCGTTTTTCAGGGTGTCGCCAAAACTGCCGCCTCCCCCTCCGGGCGCACCGGAAGGCGCGGACGGCGCCGTGGGCGCAGTGGGAAAGCCCGATATTCCGGTAAAAATTGTGTTACTCACGCTCATTCCTCCGTGTTACGCCTTCAAGAGCGAAATCGACTGCTGGATCATTTGTTTGGTGGCCGCAATGGCCGACGCGTTGAGCTGATAGGAGCGGACGGAACTCATCAGATCCACCATCTCCTGGGTGGGATTGATGGCGGGATATGCCACATATCCGTCCTTGTCTGCATCGGGATGGCCCGGCTCATAGCGCATCAGCGGCGGGGTGGGATCATCGACGACTTGCCTTACCCGGACGGCGGGCTCGGCATGCGTGCCGAAGTGATGGTAGTCGGCGAGCATCATGCGGAAGGATTGATTTCCGGAGCTGGCAAAGACCACTTCTTTTCTCTTGTAGGGACCACCTTCAGGAGTGCTCGTAGTCTCGGCGTTCGCCATGTTGGCGGCCACCACTTCTGCCCGTTGCCTCTCGGCGCCCAGAGCAGCCCCACTGACTTCAAGAGCAGAAAACATACTCATGATTTGTTCCCCTCATTGATGGTGTAAAGCAGGTTGTGGAATTCGTGCTGCATCAACTGGACGCTGAGCCCGAATTGCATTTGGGTTTCCGCGAGCAAAAGGCCTTCGCGGTCAATGCTTACATCGTTGCCGTCGGGCCGTTCGACCAGCCCGGAAACGTTGCGGGCGACAGCCAGGATGTTTCCTTCTCCGGGCGTGACCGCGCGTTGCAACTCGCTGCGAAAGTCGAGATCCTTGGTGCGGTATCCGGGGGTATCGATGTTTGCCATATTCGTCACGACCAACTGGTGGCGCTGGGATGTAACGTCCAGCGCGCGCTCCAGGAAATTCATTAGTGGTGTCGATAATTCGCTCATGCGTTACTCCGTGGTGGAAGTCCATACTGACGAATCTTGTTGCGGACGGTGCGGACGCTGACGCCCAACATCTCGGCCGCACGCGTGCGGTTGCCGCCGGTCATGCCGAGAGCGTTTTCCAGAAGATGGCGTTCGATAGCGCGGATCGAAGTGCCGGGCGCGACGGCAGCCGCCGGGGAACGATGGGTGGTCTCGGGCCGCGCGGCGCTATACATCACTGAGGTCCCGGACTCGCTGCCTACAAGTTCCGGGCCGATTTCGGTGGCATCGCTGAGGGTGAGAACGCGGCGGATGAAGTTGCGCAGTTCGCGAACATTTCCGGGCCAGGCTTGCTCCTGCAACCGGGCGATAAATTCCGGGCTGAGGATTGGCATGGGGCGTCCCTGCTCATGGGCAAATTCGCAGGCAAAGGATTCGGCGAGAACGGGGATGTCTTCGCGGCGATTTCTGAGAGCAGGCAAGGTCAGCGGGATTACATTCAAGCGGTAATAAAGATCGGCCCGGAACCTGCCCTGTTCGACCATCGAGTAAAGAGAGATGTTGGTGGTGGCAATCACACGAATATCGACTTCGATGGTGCGCGTGTCTCCGAGTCGCTCGATGGCCCGCTCCTGCAGGGCCCGCAGTATCTTGGGCTGCAGATTGACGGGCATCTCGCCGATTTCGTCGAGCAACAGAGTTCCGCCCTGCGCCAGTTCAAATTTGCCGGCCTTGGTGCCGGCAGCGCCGGTAAAGGCTCCGCGCACATGGCCGAAAAGCTCGCTCTCGAGGAGGTGCTCGGGAACGGCGGCGCAGTTGATGGCGATGAAGGGCTTTGCGCTGCGCGAACTGGCATCATGAATAAAGCGCGCCAACAATTCCTTGCCGGTACCGCTCTCGGCCTCGATCAGAACGTCGGCGTTGGTGCGGGCGGCGTGGCGCGCGCGATCGAGAACCTGCTGGAGGGCGGCAGAATTTCCGACAATGGCTTCAGCTTCCGTGTTCAGTTTTTCCGCCGGACGTGCCGCCTCGCGCATGACGCGAGTTACAGTCGATTGCAGTTGCTCAAAGGAAACGGGCTTGGTCAGGTAGTCGCAAGCGCCGCCCTGGATCGCCTTTACGGCCTCAGGAACGTTGCCGAAGGCAGTCAGCAAAATCACGGCGGTGGACGGACTGGAGTGGCGCACCTGCCGCATGAGGTTGAGGCCGTCGCCGTCGGGCATGCGGACGTCGGTGACGACCAGAGGGAAGGTATTGGCGGTGAACTTACGGAGGGCTTCCGAGCTTCCAGCAGCAGTTTCAACATGCCATCCAACGCGTTGAAAACTGGCCTGTAAAGCCATGCGCATTCCGGGCTCGTCGTCGACCACCAAGACCGAATTCAACTCTTCACTCACAGGGTTGGGAGCTCCATATGAAATGTGGACCCTTTGCCTAACTGGCTGGCCGCAGTAATGGTTCCGTGATGTTGGGCCAGTATTCGCTCACAAACCGCTAATCCAAGACCGGTACTTTGGTGGTTGGAGCTAAAGCCGGCTTCAAATATTCGAGGGAGATCATCGGGGCTGATGCCGCAGCCGGTATCCGACACGTCGATTACCGCGAAGCGTCCGTCGGCGCGGGAGTCAAGGCTGGCCTGCACTCGAAGGGTTCCGCCAGTTGCAGTGTGGCGAAGGGCGTTGTGGGCGAGATTGAGGAGCACCTGCTGCAATCCGCTGGCATCGCCCATGATTTCGATCTCGCCGAGGGTTTCCTCGAGGGTAAGGTTGATTCCGGCCTGTTGCGCCAGAGGACGAATGAATTCGACGCCATTTACGAGAATCTCGCGAAGCCGGGCCACGACCAGGGGCGCGGAACCTGGAGTGTGAAAGCGGAGAACATTGTTGACCGTGGCAGCCAGCGACCGCACACCCGCCTGCAGATGGTGAACCCACTGGCGGGAGTCACGGGTAAGTCCGGCATCGGTGGCGAGGAGGCTGGCAAACAACTCGAGGCTGCCCAGCGGATTGCGAATTTCGTGCGCGAGCAGAGTCGCCATCTCAGCCAGGGCGACCATGTGGCGGGAGGCTTCGCGCTGTTCGTCGGCCTGCTTTTGCGAAGTGGTATCGCGGATGGTGAGGATGAGAGTCGGAAAGGACAATGCAGTCCCGCGTTTGTTGATGACGTGCCCGATGGATGTGCAGCGGACCCGAAGCCAGCGTTCCCCATCACGCGCCTGGAGTGCGATCAGCTGTTCGTCGCCTTGCCGCCAGGCCTGGGCCGGTCCGGAATCGATCATCGACTGTATAGAAGAGGGAAGAGCGGCCCAGCGGGGCTTCTCATTCCCTGAAATTCCCAGCAAGCGCTTCGCTTCGGGATTGAGGAGGACGACATCTTTATGCTGGGACTCGACTACTGCGACGCCGCAAGGCAAGGCATCGAGGATTTCGCGTTGCAGAACGCGCATCCTTTCGTTTTCTTCGAGGCTGGAAGCGAGGGCACGATTGCGCTCTTCGAGTTGAACGCGGAGTTGGGCCACTTCTTCATGCAACTGGCCATAGGAGTGCTCCAATCGACCAGCGGCGGAAATGAAAGCGGTAAAGGCGTCGGCTAATGGGCCTTCAGCGGCCGGGTTGAGGCCGGGGGCTAGCTTAATTTGAGTCCCATGAGAAGTAGGCAACATCTGCCTAGTCGAAATGCAACGGCTCTGCCAAAGGGCCGATCCTTAACGGGTACAGGGTCGAACGTAATGGGCTGACGGAGTTGCGGGGGATCGAAAAGCACGGAAAACGCTAAAGAAGCGGGTGCTGTTTGCCGATGAAGAGGGCTCGTGTGATTCTGGAAGCGCTCGATTCCTGAGGGTGAACTGAACGTCGTTATGCTCCGCGAAGGCCGAGGGTGCGATTGGAGGCAACAGTGGAAAACATCCGGGATTTCGAGTACAGGGCGCCGCGCTTTGAAACCGACTTCCATTTCCTGTTGCAGACCGAGTTCGAGTCTCGGGTACTTCATGGACGTTGCCACGAGATCAGCGAGTGCGGGCTGGTCGCCCGGCTGGCGGAAGCTCTCGATGTGAATACGAAGGTAACGCTGATTCTCACGTTGCCCGGTGATCGGACGACGTTACCGATTGCGGCGGTGGTAACGCGCCGGCGGGGCACGGACCATGCGTTCGCATTTAACTTCTCGGCAAACAGGGATCGCGACCATCTGCGGCAATATTTTCTGACGGCTGGATCCGGAAGTTAATCCTTACACCCAACCCTGCAATCTTCTCCGTAGTTTCTCGTCTAAATGGCATGCAAAATGCCAGCAACTAGGCAGGTTTTGCCGGGTGACTCATCTGGCTCTAACCTTGCGCTCTCTTCTCTCGAAGGCAATAGGATTCTGGAGAGTCCCTCCGGTAGAATCGGTGGAAGGGATCTGGTAGCGCTCCTGGGAGAAACGGAATATGGCGATTTCGATCGGCGGGACAGGTTCGCAACCGGTAGGCGAGTTTATCGAGTCTACGATAGACCGGGTCACGTCGAGCCAGAGCAACAAGGTACAGGAAGGGGCCGAGGCCTCCACGAGCGGGAGCGAGACGACATCGCTGCTGGCGGGGGCGAGCAGCCTGGCCGCGCTTACGGCGACAGCCATGGATTTCGGCGGATTTCGCAGCGATAAAGTCGACCAGTTGCGGCAGGCGATCGCGAGCGGCAGCTATCAGATCGAGCCGAATCAGGTTGCGGATGCGATGCTCAAAGAGTGGCAGCAGCGTCCGTAGGCGGGCGCAGCCGATTCCAGCGACTGACGGCGCACGAGAATATCTCCCCTCAAGTTTTCCCTGTGAAGTGCCGATCTACAATATGACTCAGGGATTGTTAGTACAGATCCTTATTTTGAGATCCAGTCACCGCACTGGTAGGAGGCCCTTCGGGACATGCGAGTATGGATGATCTATCCATTACTGATCCACTTCGATCACCGGCTCCTGTGGGAGAAGTGCGGTCAAGACAGTCGCTGGGGGGGAATCCGCAACAATCCAGCAAAAGGCGGGCGACGTATAGACCGGAGCCAGTTGAGGAAGACGACGCTCCGCTAAGAGACGAAGATCCGCACGCTGTGGATGAGCAGGCCTGAGCGCCACTCCGGAAGCGCGCAAAAGCGATCAAGTAACGTGCGAATGAACTGGAAGTTATTGGCAGGTTACCTGTACAGGCGGCTCAGAATCTTGCGAGTTTCCTCCAGAACCTCACCTAGCCGCGGGGCATAATGTTCCCGAAACGTTTTGAGGTCGTGAATGGCGGCGTTGCCGCAATCGCGAATCATCTCGGCGGCAGCGGCTCGTTTATCGCTCAGGATTTTTCCCCTCGCTGCTTCGATCATGAGCGAGAGATGCGATTGGTGGGCGGTGCCGCCAGCACCCGTCAGGCTATAAGTCGGGTCGACCAGATCGCTCAGCACGGCTTCCAGCAATCCTCGGCAGAGCACGGCACAGGCGAGCTCGAATCCGTGGATGTAACAGCGGTGCGCCTCCTCAAAATACTGCTGCACCCACGGGCCCGCATGGTGGATGCGGAGGATGGGGTAGTCGCGGGTGGCAGAGACGCTCTTCTCCAACTGGTCGATCATATCAATGGCCAGGGCGGCGTCCAGGTTATCTTCTTCACGGCTGATCGGAGTGCCGGTTTCGGGGTCGACGCGGCACGCTGACAGACTGCCGAGGATGTATTTCGTGACTTCTTCGCGCTTGTCGGCAGAGAGGCTCAGCAGCCATTCCTCGATGTCGGACTTGGTCCACTCGGGAGGAAGCTTTCCGATGGTGACGCGCCGGGCGGCGACTCTGCGGCCGCGGCTGGCAATAACACGCGAGCGGATGGCCTGGGCCTCGCGAACCGCGTCATTGCTGATTTCGGTGGAGGGCGCTTGCGACGCAATGCAGGCTTCGACCTTGTCTTTGTCTCCGAATACTAAGAGGCCGTTCTTTTCCCTCCACCAGGCCCCGGCGTTAACGTATTCGAGCACGCGGCGCAGGATGCGCGATCGCCGGGATTGAGGCTGAGTCAAGGTGAAATCCTTGTAAGACGTTTCATCATTATAGTCACAAGGATGACCAGGCATGAGTGTTTCGCAAGCGGAGCTAACTCTCGGTGTGCGGGGCGTTCTGAGAGCAGGATTAGAAAGTTCACGGAATGAAAGTTGCAACTGCTCACTGGATATGCATTGGGAGCAGATTTGATCGTGCCGACGCTGGGACTGTCGATGATCGTGAAGAATGAGGCGGCGACGATTGGCCCAATGCCTTGAAAGCGTGAGACGAATTGCCAGCCAGATCGTGATTGCAGACACGGGTTCGACGGATGACACGGTCGCCATTGCTCGCGGACTGGGCGCCACCGTGCTCCAGGTACCATGGGAAAGTCATTTTGCAAACGCGCGGAATGCGGCACTGGCTCCTATCACGACGGATTGGGTTTTATCCCTGGACGGGGACGAGGAATTGGACCGCGACGCGAGGAGGGATCTGACCGCTCTCCTGAAAGAATCAGAGGTTGCCGGATATGTTCTGCCGGTCCGGAATTATGCTCCGGCGGTGGAGGTGAGGGCGGGCAGTGCGGTGGGCCGGGCCAACGATTTTCGGCATCCACGCGCGGCCACGGCGGGCAGCTATTTTGTCTACAAAAAATGCCGCCTGTTCCGGCGCGATGCCAGCATCTATTTCACAGGCAGGGTGCACGAACAGGTGGAAGTCACGATCCGGGCGGCAAACCTCAAGCTTCGTCCTGCCGATATTTGCATTCAT
>JBEKOW010000003.1:0-53055 GCA_049521375.1 Terriglobales bacterium | reverse complement strand
CCAAACACGCCCGTAAACGCGCAAGCGATGCCCGCACCAGCCGCATCCGCAACTCCCATGGCCGAGCCAGCGAAAGCGAGCAACTAAGTGAAAGCGATCACTCCCATCGAATACCAGTTGATGCTGCCGATGGTGGAGCTGACCATTTTTGCGCTCGGCCTTCTGTTGATCGACCTGATGATTCCGCGCGAGTGGAAGTGGCTGAACGCAGTCGGGGCGTTTCTCGGCGTGCTGCTGTCTACCTTTTGTGTCTGGCGAATCCAGTACACAATGCCGCTGGGAGCCGCTGGCTTCGATTTCTCGCTACGCGTTGACCGCTTTGCGATCTATTTCTGGTACCTGTTCCTGGCTTCGGCGGCGATCACGATTCTCGTCTCGGCCCGCTATCTGGAGATCGAGAAGGAACACCACGGGGAATACTACTCACTGCTCCTGATGTCCGTGGTGGGCATGATGTGCATGGCGGCCGGCTTTGATATCGTGCTGCTGTTCATCGGCCTCGAGTTGATGGCGATCTCGATTTATATTCTCGTCGGCTTCCTGCGCCGCGACCGCCGTTCCAATGAAGCCGCGTTGAAGTATCTGCTACTCGGGGCATTTTCATCGGGTATTTTCGCCTACGGGCTCTCGCTGCTGTATGGACTTTCAGGCAGCACAAATCTCAGGGAGATCGCACGCGCCGTGAGCAGTATTTCGGCGCGGGATCCTCACAATCCAATCCTGATTATTGCCCTGCTCACCGTTACCGTCGGCCTGCTCTTCAAGATCGCCGCGGTTCCCTTCCACCAGTGGGCGCCGGACGCCTATGAAGGCGCGCCCACGAGCATCACCGGGTTCATGTCGGTCGCTGTGAAGGCTGCCGCGTGGGCCTTGTTGCTACGCATTTTGATCTACGGACTTCTTCCGCTTCGTTCCCTTTACACGCCCATCATGGTGTTTGTGGCGATCGCCACCATGACCGGAGGCAACCTCGCCGCCCTCACCCAAACCAACACCAAGCGCCTGCTGGCCTATTCTTCGATTGCGCACGTGGGCTATATGCTGCTCGCCTTCGTCGCCATGGGAACGTCGCCGATTGGTGGTGTGGCATTTTTCGACGGCTTCAAGGGAATTCTGATCTACCTCATGGTTTACACCTTCATGAACCTGGGCGTGTTCGCCGTCATCACTTCCCTGCGCCACCGCAACGTGATTGGCGACGAACTGGACGACCTGGCTGGCCTTTATTCGCGCGCCCCGGTGGAATCCGTGCTCATGCTGCTGTTCCTGTTGTCTCTGGCCGGCATTCCGCCCGCAGCGGGCTTTCTCGGAAAGTACTACATCTTCCTCAGCCTGATCGAGAGCGGGCATTTCTGGCTGGCCTCGGCTGCCGTACTCTACGCCCTGTTCGGACTTTATTACTATCTGCGGATGGCAAACGTGATGCTGATGCGCGCGCCCACCGAACCGGGGAAAATGCCGGTCAGCATCGGAATGCGCTTCGCCCTCGGGTTGACCGGGCTGATGACAATTCTGATTGGTGTTTTTCCCGAGCCCTTCATTCGTACCGTAAACTGGTCGCTGTTGATCGCGTCGCCACACGTTTCCTCGATGGCGAGATAGCCACGAATTTGGGGCCACGAGCGAGCCGACCTGATGCTCGACTGCCCTGTATTCCGCAACTTTCCAACCCAAGCTCTCATCACATAGCTTTGAGGGACGTGCGACTCCAAACTCTCGAGGCTCGGAACCCGAGGCTCGTTGCTATTCACTTTGACCCACGAAATCATTCTGAAGGAGAACTCTTGCTATGAATGAAACGTCGATATTAACCCCGCCCCGGCAAAGCCCGGCGGCGACCAATAAGAGCTATACGGCCAGAGCTTATTCGGCCGAGAGTGCGACATCAGCTCTTGCGCCAGCGTCCATACCGCGTCGCGAACCCGGACCGCACGATGTGCAAATCGACATCCTGTACTGCGGTGTGTGTCATTCTGACCTTCACCAGGCACGAAATGAATGGGTCGATATGGCGCCCACGGTGTACCCCTGCGTGCCAGGGCATGAAATCATCGGCCGCGTCGTAAAGGCCGGGAGTGCGGTCAAGAAATTCAAGGAGGGTGATATCGCGGGCGTAGGTTGCATGGTCGATTCGGACCGCGTCTGCCCGAATTGCCGCGCGGGCAACGAGCAGTTTTGCGATGGCCCGGCGACTTTCACCTACAACGGCGAAGACAGACATCTCGGCGGCGTCACTTATGGCGGGTATTCGGACAGCGTCGTCGTGGACGAGGCGTTCGTGCTCCACGTTTCGGAAAAACTGAACCTCGCTGCTGCCGCGCCGCTGCTGTGTGCGGGTATCACCACCTATTCTCCGCTCCGTCATTGGAAGGTGGGAAAAGGCCAGAAAGTCGGCATCGTCGGACTGGGCGGGCTCGGACACATGGGGGTAAAGTTCGCCAACGCATTTGGCGCCCACGTCGTGCTGTTCACAACGTCCGCGAATAAAACGTCGGACGCGCTGCGCCTCGGCGCCCACGAGGTCGTAATCTCAAAGAACGAAGCCGAGATGCTGAAACATGCTGGCAGCTTCGACTTCATTCTCGATACGGTTTCCGCCCAGCATAACCTGAATGCGTACCTCGATCTGCTCAAGTTAGATGGAACGCTGACGATGGTGGGCGCGTCTCCCAAACCGCTGCCGGTCGCGGTCGGCAGCCTTCTGTTCAGGAGGCGCCGGCTGGCGGGCTCCCTCATCGGAGGAATTCGCGAGACGCAGGAGATGCTGGATTTCTGCGCCGAGCATGGCGTCACCTGCGACATCGAGATGATCCGTATTCAACAAATTAACGAAGCCTACGAGCGCCTGCTGAAGAGCGACGTAAAATACCGCTTCGTCATTGACATGGCATCGCTCAAGTAGAACAACGGCCGCGCCGGGAGATCCGCTCTCCCGGCGTGCCCGTGTGTTACACACCTCGACAGGGAAACCCGTCACGGTCCAATCGAGACGTAAACCACGAAAATACTTGACTTAAGAAACCGAAACTCGAAGACTGGAGGAAGGCACAAAAAGTGCCCTCAAAGTCGTGCTGTTTTGACAATAGAACCAGTTAAACCTCACGCGCTCAAGACTTTGCATATAAGCCATTGCGAATGAATACTTTGCGAGGGTAGTTTCGCTAACTAGCTCAGAATGAATACTTTGCGAAGGGGGGGGTACGGGGGGAGTACAGACCGGGGGCAATCCCTGACAAAAGTAAGCCGGGGCAACCGAGGCCTCTGGGGTTTCCCTGGTTGCCGCTTTTCACCGCGCTCAAGCATCCTTCGAACATCGCGGCTCGAAACTCGCGGCTAGTTTAGAATTCCCGGCATGGCGCCTCCCAATTCTCCCAGGAAAAACGATCCCATTGTTTCGCTGGCGCGGTATTCGGAAGTCGGATTCATCATTCCTGCCGCCGTGCTGTTGGGCTTCTTTCTGGGCAAACTGCTGGACTACTGGCTGCATACCAAGTGGCTTTATCTGGTCGGACTGCTGTTTGGCGCGGTCGTCGGCTTTACGCAGATGATCCGCGTGGCGCTCAGCGCGTCCAGGGAGGGCGATTCCGGATCGAACTCCACGCCTGGCCCCGATACGGGTCCTTCCAAAACAAAAACATGAATGAGCCGGCGAATTCGGAACTGTCCCCCGCCGATCTGCGCCTGGAGTCGTTCAGTGAGCAGGCGCTTCCTCGGATGTTTCGCGCCATGCTCGTGGTAAGCGTGGTTTTGCTCGGGCCGGCTTGGTGGCGCTATGGGTGGGCGGGAGCAACCGGATTTGCCGCGGGCGCCGCCGTCTCCGCCGTCAATTTTCGGGCATTACAGAGGAGCGTGGAAGGGCTCGGCGACCGTATCGTGAACCGCCAAAGCTCGGAAAAGGGCGGACGCATTGTGCTGCGTTTCCTGGTGCGATATGCATTGGTCGGAGCCACTGCCTATGCTATATTCAGAGGTTCCGCTTTAGCCTTCCATTCCTTCTTGTGGGGGCTGTGTCTGCCCGTAGCAGCCATGATGATCGAAGCGGGATTCGAATTGTACGCGGCGTTCCGAAAGTAGAGACGCGACTGACGCACGGCGGGACCCCGGCGCTACCAGCTGGATTGCTCGAAGCTCGCGGCTCGTAACTCGTGGCTGAATTTAATCGCATGGAACAACTTACTTTTACCAAATTCCTGAATCATCTTTTCGGCCCGGCCATCACGGCCGTGCTTCAGGCGATGCACATTCACGTCAAGCATCCCGGTGCGCCTTTAAGAAATCCGGATGCGATGGAAATCCTTGTAGTGCTGCTTCTCACGATCCTTTTCGTCGCAGTGCGCTTGCAGCTGTCGGTGGAGCGGCCCGGCGGGTTGCAGCACACAATGGAAGGGGTCCACGGCTTTATCGCGAATATGGCCGACGAAATTATCGGTCATCATTCGGAAAAGTTTGTCCCCTATCTGACGGTATTGGGGATATTTATTTTGAGCTGCAATCTGATCGGGCTGGTGCCCGGGCTGGAGTCGCCGACCGCTGTCCCGTTTGTGCCCTTGGGCTGCGCGCTCCTGACATGGTTCTATTACCATTTTGCAGGCATCCGCGAAAACGGCTTTGGGTACGTAACGCACTTCATCGGGCCGCAGGAGGGAATGCCGCTGGCGGTGCGAATCTTCCTGCCCATTCTGGTTTTTCCGATTGAGATCTTCAGCCACGCGGCGCGTATTTTATCGCTCACCGTACGTCTTTTCGCAAACATGTTTGCGGGCGAGATGGTCACGCTGGTATTTTTCTCGCTGGTTCCTATCGGCCTTCCAGTCGTGTTCGAGGGCCTGCACATCGGCGTGTCGTTTATTCAGACTTATATTTTCGTGCTGCTGCCAGCCGTGTATCTCGGCGAGGCGGTCGCGCACGAGCACTAAAGAGTTCCCGGTTCCCAGTTCTCAGTAAAATCCTATGGTGACTAGGAACTGAGAACCGGGAACTGAGAACTGGTTTTAGCCTTCAGCGTGAGGGCGCCGGCTCATCGAGAACGGTGTCAACCACCCACTGGCGGCAATTTCATAAGGAGAAAACAAATGCGGAAGATGATGACCTTGGTATTGTTAGTGCTGTTCTGTTCGATTTTTGCGGTTCCGGCGTTCGCGCAGGCTGGCGCGGGTGCGGCAGGTGGAACCAACTGGGTAGCTATCACCTCCGGCTTCGCCATCGCTATTGCTGCGGGATTAGCCGCGCAGGGCCAGGGACGCGCCGCAGCCTCGGCGTGCGAAGCGTTGGGACGTAATCCAGCGGCGCGCGCCGGGATTCAGGTGGCGCTCATTCTCGGCCTCGCTTTTATCGAGTCCCTGGTGCTATTTGCGCTGGTGATCATCTTTGTCAAGGTAGCCTAGGGGTTTGAACATTGTGGTCGTAAAAAAGCCTCCGCGTTTGCGGAGGCTTTCGATCACTCTAAACGAAGAACTAAGACTTTCTCCCGCCGTCCCAGTCAGGCGAGCGATTCTCCGGGGACTTCTCCAGGGCCTCGACCAACACACGGCGCAGGCGGTAGCGGCTGTCGAGATCCATTTTGACGAACTCGAATCCAAGTTCGTTGACGCGGGCCCGTCGCAGAAGAACCTGGCCCCGTATTTTCTTCACGCCAACAGAAATTTCCACGTTGGCTTCGGAGCCTACGCGAAGATTGTCGTTGCGCGTACCCATGCCCCCGCCCAGGCTCATCTCCCGCATTACGATATTCGACCTTCCCCACGAACTGGAAAGAGTTGCCGAAAGTGGCCGCGGGAGCATGATTCGCTCATAGCGTCGCTGCCGGACCCAGGGGCAGCCGGGCGCGGAGTCGAGCGGAGATATGGCGATTTCGGCCGTTTCAAGCCCGCTGTCGGCGAGGGCTTGCGTGCCATAACTCTGATCGATCTTCGAGAGCGACTGGATGGCCGCAATGCGCAATTCGCGATGTTGCGTGTATCCAAAGAACTTCTTGTCTTCGACGATTTCGCGCAGGACGCGAACCGCCTCGGTTTCGCGCAACCGGCCGAGCGATTCGATGGCTTTGAGTTGTACGAACGGCGACCGGGACTGTGCCTCTCCGCTCGTGGCCAGCGCGATAAGACTGGCGCTCGCGCTGTGATCCTGACTCATGCCGATTTCATCGAGCGTCTCGGGCAGAATCAGCGGATCGAGCAATTCGAGCAGTTCGAGAAGCGTCCGCCCCCGGTCGGGAGCGGCGGCGTATGCAATCTGCCGTACCAGGATGTCCTGATAAAAGCGATTGAAGTCGCTCATGCGACCGGGCAACAGTTCCAGCAGAATCGACGGATCCAGACGGCTCAACAATCCCACAGTGGAAGCCGCCTGCCGCGGTTGGCCGAGCCGCAGAATCTCACGCAGGTCGACCACCCCCGGCTCGCCCAGTTCGCCGACCAGTTCAATGATGCGATCGCATTCCTCGCGCTTCTGGGAACGGAAGAAGCGATCCGCGAGATGTTCCACGGCATTCTTGGGCAACTGCTCCAGAACGTGAACGAGATCCTGAGGTATCTGATCGGAGTTAATGGCCTCCTCGATCATCTCAGGCAGGCGGTTTTCCACGCCCACGCGCGAACGAAGATCTTGCGCCAGGTTCGGACGATCCTGCGCGACTCTCTCGAACGCAGAACAAAGTTCGGCAATCGCCTTGTATTTTTTGCGGGCAGCCGCCTCCTGCCCGAAGCGCGCAAATGAGGCGCTGAGCAGGCTCTGAATTTCCGAATCGCTCTCGGCCGCGATTTTCTCGCTCATCAACACAATGGCCCTGGGCATGACGTCCACGGGCGCACTGGCAAACAGGTCGGCGAGTTGCGCCAGACCCGCGGCCGCCTTGCGGCGCGGATCGGCTTCTTTCGCGTCCAGGCAACTGCAGTAGTTCGTGAGAATTTTGCCGGCCAGGTCGGCATCGTCGCGCTCCAGCAGAACTTCGACGAACTGGCGAATGTTGCGCGGCGGAACGCAGGCGGCTTCACTGGAGAGCAGAACGCTTTTCTTTCCGGTCTCCGGAATTTCCGCCCAGAACATGCGATCCAGAATGTCGGCGTGGGATTCGACCAGGATGCCGGCCTTCGACATCTTATCTTCCTGTACGCGCAGAATCTGGCGCAGAGTATCCATCTGACGGCTCAAATGCTCCATCATCTCGTGGACGGCGTTTACCTTAATGTCGCCCTTCTGATAACGGTCGAGCGCGAACTTGATGGCCATGCTCTCGGCCGCCTTCATCAGAAGCGGCGTGTCAGTAGTGGCCTCGCCCTGATTCTTGATCGTCTGCGCGGCCAACCCTTCCAGCAATTGCGCCAGATTAACTTTTGTGCCTTCGCCTATCTGTCCAAGCTCAACCTTGAGATTCTCGTCCGAGGAGTTGGGATCCTGCATGGCCTGGCCAAAATGCGTGAGCAGGCGAATGGTCTGGATCACTTCCTCTTCCTGCAGAGGAGCAACACCGCCGCTCCAAGCGACGGCCGTCCCGGCCGCGGTCCCGCTACCCGCCGGAATGGCAATATTGGGGACCATACCCAGGGCGGCACCGGGCTGCCCGCCGCCTTCGCTTGCTCCCTGAGCTGCTGCGATCAGCTGCAAGAGCTTCTGCGGATCGTTTAGCCACTGCTTGAATTCTGGACCGATAGATTGGGCGGCGAGTTGTGCGGCAATGGATAACTCACCTGTGGTCGGGTCGGCGGCGATAAATTTGACCTCGTTGATGCGGATCGAAGAATTGTTGTCTCCCAGCGATTCCTTGATCTGCTTTGCGAAGTCCTGTGCCTTGGAGCCGCCGATGGCAAACGCATTTACCAGGCGCCTGAAGTCCTCGAGCGTTACCTTGCTCGAGAATAAAATGCTGGAAAGGCCTGCGGCGTTCAGCAACTGCGCGAAACTGCGCTCGGCCTGGCCCGTCTCGAGTGGAATGCCATCAAGAAGAAGCCTATTGTCGGAGACGCCGAGCACAAAACCCGTGTCTCCAGACTTCGGCAGCGAGTCTTGCAACTCCTGCCATGCGAGTTCAAATTGGCTATCCGTGCGTTTGTGGTTCGTTCCGTACAGCCGTGTGTATTTGACGAGGATGTTGAGACTGTGGAGGAACGCCCGCGCGGACGCGCTACGTCCTGCATCGAGTTGACCGACGTTCGAGATAAGCTCCTCCTGGTGGGGTCTCGCAACCAGCCTATGCCGGAACGTGACCTATTGCACGATTACGGTAGTAATTGAACTAAATTGTCCAGGGCTTCGGTCGGGACACCAACCGGACATGCCCCCTCGGATCGGTGCGCGCTACACTAATCGGGTATAGATCCGTGAAATCGCTAGCCTTGCCTTGGAGCAATCTGTGATCGCAATATGAAAATCAGGGTACTTTTTTTCGGGATGCTCAAAGATCTGGTTGGACGGTCAAGCGACTGCGTCGATTTGCCGGAGGGGGCGCGAGTCGAGGATGTGCTCGCATACTATGCTCATCAGACTCCAAGACTCGCAGCGATCCGGCCCGTGCTCGCGCTGTCTGTGAACCAGGAATACGTGCACGCTGACCAGGCCCTGGCAGCGGGAGACGAAGTAGGATTGCTGCCTCCGGTGAGCGGGGGAGCTCCCGAGGCCAAGACGATGCTGGGCGAGATCCGGATTGTGCGCGCGCCCATCATCGCGGAGTCAGTACTCGCCAGAGTAAAGTGTCCCCAAGATGGCGCAGCCGTGATCTTCGAGGGGGTCGTGCGTGACAATACCCGCGGACGACGCACGCTGTACCTCGACTACGAGGCGTACGAAGAGATGGCTCTCAAACAGATGCAAGCGCTCGCCCGGACTGCTCGCCAGCGATTCAGCGTAGGCGGAGTGTCCATCGTTCACCGGCTCGGGCGGCTCGAAATTGGCGATACGAGCGTACTGATCGTTGTAGCATCGCCACACCGGGGCGCGGCGTTTGAAGCCTGCCGCTGGACCATCGACACATTGAAGAAAACGGTGCCGATCTGGAAAAAAGAATATTTTGAGGACGGCGCCGTGTGGGCCGACGGAGAGCCGTTTCCAGAAGAAATTCGGCGTCCGGGCGGCCCACTCGCATGAGAGGGCGCATCCAACCAAGAGTCCCCCAAATGTCGCCTATCCAAGTGAATTTAATAGGTCGGAGGCTGCGAGCCGCGAGCCGCGAGTTGCGTGCAAACCGGTCTGGCTCGTGGCTCGTGGCTCGTGGCTCGCCGCTCGTGGCTCGTTTCGTGATCTGCATCCTCGGCTGTACAAGCTCGTGGTCGTTCGCCCAAGGGCCAGACACGACGATCAAAGTGGAAGTGAAACTGGTCAACGTGTTCGTCACGGTGACCGACGCGCGGGGCGCTCCCGTTTCCACCCTCGAAAAAGAAAACTTTCTACTAAAGGAAGATGGCAAAGAGCAGAAAATCTCTCTCTTCAGCCGGGAGTCTGCGCTACCGCTATCGATCGTCCTTTCGGTAGATACCAGCCTTAGCACGCGCAAAGACCTGCCGCTGGAGTTGACGTCGGCGCGCAAATTCGCGCACACAATCCTGCGTCCCCAGGACGGCTTGGCACTATACAAGTTCAGCGAGGAAGTCAATGAAGTCGTGCCGTTCACCTCGGACCTGAAGAAGATCGACGCCGGAATCGACCGTGTCCGTAATGGAGCAGCGACCGCCCTTTATGATGCGATTTTCCTGGGATCGCAGGCATTGAGCCGCCGACAGGGGAGAAAGGTGATGGTCATCATCACCGACGGAGGCGACACGGTGAGCCAGGTGAATTACAAGGAGGCGCTGCGTTCCGCCGAGGAAGCAGAGGCGATTATCTACAGCATCATCATCGTGCCGATCGAAGCGAGTGCCGGTCGCGACACCGGTGGAGAGCACGCCCTGATCCAGATATCGGAAGACACGGGCGGAAAATACTATTACGCAACATCCCTGCCGCAACTGGACGACGCGTTCCGTAAAATAAGCGACGAACTGCGGACCCAATACCTTCTGGCGTATTATCCCTCGCAACGATTCTCCGACTCCCCGTTTCGACGAATTCAGGTGAATCTGGCGAACACTCCGGCAGCCGGGTCCTACCAGGTCCACAACCGGGCCGGGTACTACACGAAGAAGGGTTCGTGGTAGGGAATGCGCAGCAAAAATCGCATGCATCGCGCCAGTTGCGAGGCTGCATCTAGTAAGATGTTCTATTCCATATTCAGTGGAAACTAAAGACCTTTAAACGCGGAATCTTTTTCCGTTCTGTAGGTGATTCTGCTCCCAGGAGAGTGGCGCTTTGTTGCAATGGTCTGCGTTGTGCTTTCGGCGTTCTCTGCCCATTGGCCTGATCTTTTTCGTTTGGCTCGCGTTTGCTCCCGCGGCTGCCTTGTGGTCACAGGAAACTGCGGAAAATTCGGCGGCCGGCACCATCCAGGGAAAGGTCCTGGATGAAGATGGGATCCCGGTGGAAGGCGCGCGGATTTCCTATAGTTCACAATCCGGAGAGACCCGAGGTAGCACGCGATCGGGCAAGGACGGATCCTACGTCACCGAACATCTTCCTCCGGCCGTGTACTCCGTCCACGTCGATGGACAGGACATGCTGCCAGCGGATACCGACATCACGGTGACGGCAGGCGCCCCTGCCAGCACCAACTTTAAACTGGACTGGATCAATCCTGGCCCGCCCCGGCTGGAAAGTCATTTTGCAGGCGATGCCCCCGAAAACCTTCCGATTAATGGCCGCAACTATCTGACTGCGGGCGAGATTTTACCGGCGGTGCAACCAGTGGATGGCGCGATCTACGCGCCGGGGAAAAGCGGAACGCAGTCGCTCTCCATCGACAGCAGCAAGGGACGGACCACCCATTTCGACGCCGATGAAATTGAAATCATGGATGAAACCAAAGGCGGTGCATCCATGAATCTGCCGGCTGAGGGTGTGCGTGAGATCACCGTTTCGCGCGTGACGCCCGAGCCCTTTCAATCGCTGAATGCCATGGGTTCTGTACGTGCTACCACGCGCTCCGCAACGTTCGATGAGTGGCACGGCAACCTATATGGCAATTTGCGGGAGCAATTTCTAGGACTGGCCGGATTTCCCTCGGGCAATTCGGACTATAGCCGCCAGCAATACGGGTTTGGCGCGGGCGGGGCAGTCATCCACAACAAGGCATTTCTGTATGTAAGCGGCGAGCGCACGAAACAGGATGGCACGCTGCCCATGCCGTCCGAGGACTTGATTCTGCCCTCGTCCGATGGCTCTCCCATATTCAACACATTGGCCAGGCGGAGCGCGTTTTTCCGGGAGAATCTGCTGCTCGCCCGGCTGGATTACAACGTCAGCGAGAACATGAAATTTTTTGTCCGGCTGGGCTACGACAACGCCGGCCAGATCGGTCCAAATTACCTGACCAGCAATTCGGCGTTCCATAACCAGATCAACGTGCCTTCCGCCGCTTTTGGACTGGACTGGAATCACGGAAGGTTCGTCAACAGCGTCCGCTTCGGGTATCAGAAGTTGGTTGATGCCGTCACACCGGATCTGGCCGCTTCCGTGATCGATCCCCTGGCGCCCTTTCATTTGCAACTCGGCTCCCTCGCACTGGGACCATCCACGGCTGGCCCGCGACAGACTGTTCAGCGTGATCTGTTTGCGCGCTACGACAGCAGCACAAAATACAGGCTTTTGCACACGTTTCGCTTCGGCGGCGCGGTTCATCGCATTGGGCAAGGAGACTATTTCGCGCCCGGAAGCTATGGACCATCGGTGACCAGTTCCAACGGCCTCGCCACCATCCAGGCGATCAATGGGAATCCCAATCTCTTTCCGTTGTATGCAGGCGACCCTCGCGGAGCCGCGGACGATCCGCTGAACTACCCCGTGGGCACGTTCACGATTTATAACGGCTTGGGAAATTTCAGCGAGAACTCGGGATTTAACCGTCCTACGGGCGCGCACTACGATACTCGTTTTGAAGGCTATGTGGCCGACACCTACAATGCGCTTCCAAACCTCAACGTAACCGTTGGTGTCAATTACGTGCTCGATACCGGCCGCACGGACAGCGACCTGTCGTCGGTTCCATGTTCCGCGATCAATACCGCGATCGTCACTTCTCCGCCCTGCTCAGGTCCGAGTCCCATCCTCAATCTGTTCGGTCAAGCCCCACCGTTTGGCATCGGGGGACAACTGTTGCTCGGGCAAACTATCAGGCGCCCTTACGACAACGTTGCGCCCCAACTCGGAGTCGCATGGGATCCGGGGCACAATGGCCGCACGGTTGTGCGCGCCAGTGGCGGCCTGTTTTACGATAATTTCCTGCTTCAGAACACGTATCAGGATCGCATCAACCGCCTGTCGAACGGCCAGTACAACCGCAGTTTGACGCTCTGTCCGACGGGCTCCGTTCTGTTTCCGGACAGCGCCGCCGTCGGGCACGCGGACATCGTCACTTCCGCCGATGGACTCGACATTGCCACGCAAGTCTGCGGACAGCCGCTAAACGCTTCACTAACTGGATCCCAGGGATCGGTACAGGTTGCGAAAGCGATTCAGGATTTGCAATCGCAGTTCCAGGCTAATCAGTCAACTGTCACCAGCGGGCCGAATGTCTACTCGCTGGCCAACAGCGTGGCGAATTTCGGGGGTATGCTGGCGCCAACCTTCAAGACTCCCCGTGTGATCCATATGAGCGCTGGAATTGAGCGGCAGATGGGGTTACGCAGCATGTTTTCGGTCGACTATGTTCGCGAACTGGGAACGCAGTTCCCTCTGGGGATCGATTCCAATCATGTGGGCGACTCCGCATATCTCACGGATGGACAAAATCCGAACGCCGCCATGAATACGTACGCGGCCGAACTTTCGGCGATCAACAGCACGTTGGCGTCGAATCCGACGGCAAATGCAAACTGCCAGCCCGCAACATCCGCTGGGGCCAGCGCGCAAGCGGCCGTGCAGTGCTACATCACGTATGTTCCCGGCGCGAGCATCGTGGACTTCGCTCGCAATGGCCTCGATTCCTCAAATGCTTTTTGCGGACCTTTTCCCTGCTCCGTCCTGGGCAAACAACAAGCCGCTTTCGGGGGCATCAATCCGGCCGTGGGATCGAACATCATGTACTTCCCCTCCGGACGCTCACAGTATCAAGGCATCCATTTCGTCTATCACACGTCGAGCGGGCTCATGCCGGAGAGGCGAATTCGCAAGGTCGACGTATCGCTGTCCTACACTCTTTCCCGTTACCGCACTAACATCGCGGCGCCGGATGGCAGCGGAGGCGATTATTCCACGCTCTCTGTGGCCGAAGACTACAACCGCCCGCACCTCGACCATTTTGGCTCCTCGGGATTGGATCGCACTCACCAGATCGTAATCACTCCGACCTTCGAGTTGCCGCGCGGGCCGCAGCTTTCCCTCATCACTCTGCTGGGATCGCCTCTGCCGCTGAGCGTTTCTATTCCGCAGATGGATGACGGCGGCGTGGCGGGCGAAATCTTCCGCAGCGACATCACCGGCGACGGAACCGTCGGCGACCTTCTGCCCGACACCAACATTGGCAGCCCCGGAAAGTACAAGAACAACAAGTTGAACGGCGTAATTACCAACTACAACCGGAATTTTGCCGGGCGATTGACTCCCGCCGGTCAGGATCTGGTGAATGCACAGCTCTTCAGTACACTCCAACTGAAGACGCTCGGCGCGTATGCTCCGCTGATTTCATCCTGCACCCCGCCCACCCCCAGTTGTGGATTGCCTGGCCGCGCCGCTCAGGAAACGTGGTTGAAGACCTTGGATCTGCGGTTCAGTTGGCCGTTCGCGTTCGGTGAGCACATGAAGATCGAGCCCAACGTTTCGGTATTCAACGCGTTTAACCTTGCTAACTTTGGAGGTCCGGGCGGCCAGTTGAGCGGCATTCTCGATGGAGCTCCGGGCACTTCTCTCAACAATTCCACTTCGCCCGGCGTATGCGGCAACAGCACGGCGTTCTGCACTTCGCGTCTGGACCGCGTTCTCCCCGGTTCCGGGACCTATGCAAACGGGGCTCCGAGGCAAATGGAGTTTGGAGTCCGCGTGACGTTCTGAACATTTCCTTTAGGGCTGGGCGGCGGTCTTGTCTCCCTGCGTCTGCGCTTGAGTCGCAGCCTCGAAACCCACCGTGATCGTGCCGGAGTTCGTGAAATAGTAGTCCATTCCGCCATTGCTGACGTAGAGAACCCACGTCCCAGCCTTCCAGTTGACGATCCAATCTGTATCGAACCCCGGCTCGCCGAACCAGTCTGAATACTCGGAGTCATGAAAGTCAAAAACCGTCCCGCTACCGACCTGGTAATAGGAAGACAAGGCGTGGACAAACCCGCCTACGTTCTCGATGGGAAACTGACCGCAATGATGAGTTCCGCTGATAGCAACCGCAGGGGCGCCTTCATAAGCTGAATACGTATAAAAGCTGAACGTGTCGCAATAGCCGGTAAATCCAAAATTGTAATACTTGGGCTTAGTCGTCGCATTGGCGCTAATACACGCTGCCGTGATAAGTCCGAGTATGACTAATATCATCTTCATAAATCTGGCTCCTGAAACCATAAGTCGAGCCCGTCCCGCAATCAGGCGGGCTCGACACTTTTATCTCAGACTTTCTGTTTGACACCGCAACCAACGATTCGTGGCGCGTGGGCAGCCAGGGCACTTTACGGAACGTAAGTCCCACCGAGCGCGACCGAGAATTGATCGCATCCAGAGCCGCCGCATGTGCCCGCCGAACCCCACGTGGGAGCATAGTTCACGCTGAAATATGAAGAGGTGATAAATGTATTGTAGGTAATGTTGCCCCATCCATATTGATTCGGGGCAGGCATATCCTCCACATCGGAGACATAGGCATAATTGCCGGCGGTGAATGTCGGCAACATGCTGACCCAGTAATTTGTTCCGATCGTGAGCTTGACAGCTTTCTTCAGCGAACAGGTATACGAGTACTCGACATATCCGGCGAAACTTCTGCCAGTTGACACTGCCGACACGGATTCGCAGGCGGCGGGCTTGCCTACACCCGGATTGCCCGAGGAGACCAGCGTCTTAAATTCGTAAGTGCCCCCATCTAAGTCGTCCGGAGCGCCGACCGAGAGTTCGTTAAACGTAATCGAGGTGACATTCACGTGTTTGTGGGCTGCGTCTCCATCGGATGTCGGCGAGAACGGAACCATGACCTGGGCCGCGATTGCAGCCGACTCGTCGTTAGCATTGAACTCGCCATTCGAGAGACTGTTTTTTGGATCCAAATCGCCTGAATACCAGAGGCAGGGACTGCACCCTGCAGGTACCGTTAACACTTGCGCTGCCTCTGCTCTTCCCGCGACCAACGACTGCGCCACCTTGAGACTGTCCTGCGCGACGGCTGCCAGACTAAGCGAGCCGAGCACGCAGACTACCCCAAAAAGCTTCTTCATAGACATGTTCTCCTGGAAGTTAAAGTGGTCTTTAGGGGGAATTGTCTTTTGGGGAATGGACGATCTCGCTGCGCAGGGAGGGGCGCTTTTCTAGCAGCGCAAGCCCATGATGGCGCACGGTCTAAAAGGTGTCAACGCAGAAAGTGCCAATTCTCGAAAAAAGATTGCGGCATTGGCTGTCGATTTTCATCATTTGGGTAAACCGCAGCGCACTCATTTGCACAATCCGTCGCCAGACACGAGATCAACTGCTTCTCCACGCCTTCTCGCGACACCTTCCTGAGCCGGCTTCCAGAGCCCGGAGTCATCCAGTTCACGACAGCGCAACAACTTAGCGGCGCAACGCCGTGGGGAAAATCGATAAAGCGCCCGGGAAGTGTCTCGGAACCTTCGGCGATCTGGGAGAAATGCAATATTTTGCAGCTTTAGGCCAAAACTTGGTGTTAATACATGCAATAGTTTTCTTTTCATATTCATTCATGGCACAAATTGACATATTCCCTTGACAGAAAATTACAGTGGTCTAGACTGAGGAACCGGTTGGGGCACGCTGCTCAACACCACCCTGGCCCACGTGGCGTCAAAACAAAACCAAAGTCAAAACTCAACTCTTCCAGGAGGGAAGTTCAGTGAAATTGAAGACCCTAGCAGTTCTAGCAGTTCTCGCTTTTACTTGCAGCGCTGCCTTTGCCCAGGGCTCGTATTCCTTCGGGTTTCTCAGTTACACAGGCGGTACCGAGTATTGCAACTATGAACAGTTCACGACCGGCAACCCGTTTGGCGGTAGCGAACCCTTCTTTTTACAGGGCGTCGACAACCTCACCGCAGCCTGCGGACTCTTCTACAACGCGACCATTGAGGGTGTTGCCGTGTCCGTCCCGGGACCGAACCTGACCGGCTTGCCGGGCGGCATCGCTGGCCACGATTACGTTTATGCGGACAACCTCTATGACGCCTTCTATCTGGGGTTCTCGCAGGAGCAGTGGATGGTTATCACCAAGACCGAAGCCAGCACAATTGCGAAGAATCACTGGGGCTGGGTTGGTTTCGCCTCCGCAGGTGGTTTGATCTTCGGCGACAACTATGGATTCCTGAGCGCGACGATCCCCGGTAAAGAAGCCGCTGTTCACGGAACTACCATCGGCCATCTCCTCAAGAAGTAACTCGGGCCATGCATTTCAATCAGGGCCACGCTGATTCACGGCGTGGCCTTTTTCTTGTATTCTTGAATCTCAACGACTGCAAGGGAAACAAGTAATGATTCGATGGATTATGGTTCTGGTGTTCGCAATCAGCCTCGCTGCACAAGGCTGGGGACAGTCCCTGGCGGGGCAGGGTTTGCCAGGACAAAACACGCCGGGACAAGCCGCGCCCGCCGAGGTCTCCAAGGGGCAGACGCCGGCCGCTCCGACTGTTGCTGCAAAACCCGACGCACCGCCGCCGGCCAATCCGGATGATCCGCTTGAACAGTTCAGGAATTTTTCAGCTCTTATGGTAGGAACGGTGCTTCCGCACGACGAGCGCGAGGGCCATATCTACCGCTCCGGCAACCAACTAAGAATGGAGGGCATGGAGAATCGAGGCTACTTCATAACAGATTTGACGACGTTTGATACCTACGGACTATCCATCATGGGTTGCGCCTCCATGAAGGAGCCCTACCTTCGCTCTTTTCCCTTCATGCTTTCAGGACACAATCACAAAGTAGTGCGGGTACCTGCCGGAAAAGATACCGTGGACGGACATCCATGCCAGGTGGAAGAAGCCACCTATACCGGAGGCCTTGCGCAACCCTGGAGGTTGAGGCTATGGGAAGCACAGGACCTGCACGGCTTCCCAGTCAGAATAGAAATCCAGCACGGTCCCAACAATGGGGTGCCTGCGGTGATTCAGTACAAGGACGTAGTTCTGGGCCCCCAGGATCCCACGCTGTTCATCTTTCCAAAAGACTGCGCGGAACTTCCCGAGCCGGGAGAAAAAGAACCGGCAGAATCTCCGAAACCGCCGCTTGCACCACCGGCGCACTGATGATCTAAGTCATGTGTTTAAGAGCGTGACTATACGCGATATGTTGACAGGTAAGTTATAAGTCGTCACCAAGAAGACGGACCTACTCGCCCTATGCCATTCTTGAAGTGCCCGCTTCTATATAAGTCCAAGGGGCTCGGCATGCACGTGATGCAGCCATTTTTGTGGCTCGCACTTACCATGTGCGCGATGGCGGCGACCAGACAGCACTTGGCATCAAAATCGGCCGCGAACAACACTGAATCTCACGCTTCGGAAGCCGCGGCATGTCCCAATATCATACTGGTCACGCTCGATACGACGCGCGCGGATCGAATGGGTTTTCTCGGCTCCAAGCGCGGGCTGACGCCTAACCTTGATGCGCTCGCGCGGCAGTCGGCAGTGTTCACTCGCGCTTACGCACAGGCTCCGCTCACATCGGTGTCGCACGCGACGATTCTAACCGGGACGTATCCGCAGTTCCACGGAGTGGTCGATTTCCCGATGGTGCTGGCCAAGGATCTGCCCTATGCTCCGGAAATTCTCCACTCCCACGGATATCAGACTGCGGCGTTCCTCGGATCGCTGGCTCTTGATCCCAAAGGCGGAGCGCCCGGCTTCGAACGCGGATTCGACACCTACGATGCCAACTTCCGTCCTGAGGATATGCGGAAAAAGGGCCGCTACCAGTCCATCGAGCGCCGCGGCGGTGAGGTGCTCACGCGAGCGCTGGCGTGGCTGGACAAGCATCCGCAAGGCCCGTTTTTCCTGTGGGTTCATCTTTATGACGCGCACGATCCCTACGATCCACCCGAGCCTTATAAAACGCGCTTCGCCGCGCAACCTTACGATGGCGGGATCGCCTACGAAGATGCGGTGGTAGGGAAGTTGATGCAGCAGTTGAAGACCCGCGGCCTATTTGCTGGCGCCGTGATTGCCGTAATGGCGGATCATGGCGAGTCTCTGGGAGCCCACGGCGAGGACACCCATGGGGTATTTGTTTACGACGAGACCATCCAGGTGCCACTGTTGATCAAGCGGCCACGACAAGAGGTCGAAGAGCGCATCGAGAACCGCGTTGAACTGGTAGATGTTTTGCCGACGCTCTTGCAGACCACCGGCATCGAAATTCCGCCGCAGGTGCAAGGTAAATCGCTACTGGGATTGATGAGAGCAGGAACGTCGGAAGACGTAGCTGCCGATGCTTGGCCAGACTCGGCCTACGCGCAGGCCGATTATGCCCACCTCGCGTATGGATGGGCCGCGCTCCAGTCTCTGCGCACGGGAAAGTACCTCTACATCCAGGCCCCGCACCGAGAGCTGTACAACCAGACGGTCGACCCCAAAGCAGCGCACAATCTGGCCTCAGCATCGACAGCGATTGCCGATACGCTGGCCGGAAGGCTTGAGGCTTTCCGCCAAAAAACGACCAGCTCGCGCCAGGCGCCCAAGGCAAACCTTGATCCGAAAAGAGCCCAGGAGTTGGCCGCGCTCGGATACGTCGTGTCGGCCAGCAATGCCTCCAAGGCGGGTCCATCCGAGCAGGGAGCAGATCCCAAGGATCGGATTGGCACGGTCAACACGATCCGCGAGCTTAACTTTGTGATGGAGGAAGGCCGCTACGCGGACGCGATTCCGGTGCTGCAGAAGTTGGCTGCGGATTATCCCGACATGTCCATGGTGCACTTCAAGCTCGGCACCTGTTACATGGAGTTGCACGACTTTGCGAATGCCGTGCCTCCTTTGCGGAAAGCCGCGAAATTAGAGCCCGATTTCACCATGGCGCAAATGGATCTGGGAGAGTCTTTAATGCGCACGGGAGGCTTCGACGAAGCGGCTGCCGCATTCGAGGCGGTCACGGCCAGGATACCCAACCTGATGGACGCGCAACTTCTCCTGGAGATCGCGTATGCCAAAGCAAACCGCTTTTCGGAGGCGATCAAGCAGAGCGAATACGTTTTGAAGATTCTTCCCGAGCACTTCGGGAGCTATATGATTCTCGGACGCGCGCTGGCCATGTCGGGCGATCTGCAAGGGGCAATTCCAAAATTGCAGAAGGCAGCCACGCTGCGTCCGGACTCCCCGGAACCGCACATCGCGCTTGCCGATGTATACGACGGCCTGGGACAAGAGCCTGACGCCGCCATGGAGCGCGAAAACGCGGTGCGACTGGGCGGCATCCCGGTGGACCCATCGGTTCCGCCGGCCTACCGGCCGCCAGGAAGTCCCCAGCAGCAGTGACATTGAAAGAGGCCGGGGCAGCGCCCTCTGCCCCGGCCGACCCTAAGGCAGGTCGCCTCAGGCCGCGAGCGCTCTCTCACGGCGCTCGCAGAGGATGTCAAAACTCCAGCGAGGTCGGCCGCTTGCGAAAGCCGCCTGCAAAGTACCTCACTTCGCTTTTCTTTGCAGTGACCGATGGGCCAACCGGCTGTGACAGGCTCTCGGGATTCAGAGTCCCCGATCGACAAAAAGAGCCTGGAGCGCATTAAGCATCCGGCGCGGCCGCCTTTGCAAATCACTTTTACGGCGATTCAGTTGGAAGAATGTGTCAGCGCCATACGCTCCGCGATAATCGAGTAGGCGGCAGGATTGAAAGCCATTCCTATATGCGTTCCGGGCACTTCAAAATCGGCCTCCGGCCGCTTGGTCATACAATAGCGCCAGTCCACAATGCCATCATTGCGGGTATAGATCGCGGTTTCGACCACCGAATCCGGAATGTCGCGCCGTAGTGAGTCGAGGAAATTGCAGGTGCACTGTCCTGTGTAGCAACTGGGCAGCACTCCGCTTCCGTGCTCGTTCAGGATGCGCATACGCACCGCCTCCGCCGCGCGCAGAACAGCTCGGCTCGCTACCGTCCCGCGAATCGGCGAAGCCAGCGTGATCACGGAAGCAATATTCTTTGGCCTTTCCCCGGCTATCGAGCGCGCGATTACTCCTCCCAGGCTGTGACCAATCAGGTGAATCTTCCGTCCCGTCTCGCGCAGAGCCCTTTTGATCGTTTCGCCAAGACGCCGCTGCATCAGTAGATTTGGGCAGTCGGCGTTGATTCCGATGCCGGAGAAATAGGGGCGATATCCGATCCGATCAAGCCAGCCGTGCAACTCAGTCAGATAAAGATCCGTGCCCAGGAATCCGGGGATGATGACCACCCCGGACCCATCGCCACGGGGCACACCGAATCCGTAATACACCGGCGTCGCGTGCAAGAAAAGAACTTCGGCACCGAACAAAGCTTCCGTCCAGAGAGAGGCGTTTTGGTCGAGGCTGGAAGTTTCCTTAGCGTCCCGAGTTGTCGTTTTGGATCGACCGCAGAACCTTTGCTTTTTGGCCACTCTAAGCCCTGATGCTATTGCGTCTGATACGGATCTTCAGAATTCCCATGTCGCAAACATTTACCCCGCCGGATTATATCCTCTGCGCACTTACCCGCTCCATAGCATATGCGAGTACCCATCGCCTGACCGCAAGTCGGAATCGCGGATATCAATGCCGCTTGATCTTCGCCCGCGAACTCCGCTTCCGCGTCGACTCGTGAAGCTTTGCTTCCAACTCAGCCACTCGTTTCCGCAGCCCATCCAGATCCGACTCGGACTCAGTTCGCGACCCTGCTGGCCTGCCCATGAAACGCTGCATCGTCTCAACCGGAGAGAGGATCGCCGATTGCACTTCTCCCAACCGGTTCTGAACGGCGTCTTGCACCTTCTGATAGGAGTCGAAGGCGGATTTCAGATACCACATCACAAACTCCTGCCGCACTTCGTCGGAGGCAATAATCAACTGGCGTAGCAGTTCCAGAGGAAGACCGGTGGGCCTATCCTTCGCGTCTTCGGTGATGATCTGCGTCAGCGTAACCCGCGTCAGATCCTGCCCCGTCTTCGCGTCGACGATCTGGACCTGCTTCCCCTCCCGAATCAGGGCGGCAATAGCCTCCAGATTCACATAGCGACTGCCCGCCGTATCGTACAGGCGGCGATTCCCGTATTTCTTAATCTGGATCACATCGGGCTTCATCGAACTCCTTGTTACGTGCTTTACAGTTATGCTGCCCTGCACACAGTATCAGCTACATATTGACACATTTCAGGGATAATCGTATAGTCTAGCTGATGCTGCAGTGCAGCAATCAAGCGGAGGCAATATATGCCAATCACCAGTAGGACAGACACTCATTCTCGGGAATCTTCCTTTGTTTCCATTCTATCGGGTTGGGCCCAGCAGGGAGTCCACACGTTCTTCGCTACACAGAGAATCATGCTCGATCTGGCGATGCGGCAGAATGCCAATGTCATGCATGCTGTCCGGGAACAGTTGTCAGATCCTCATCACTCTCCGTCCGCGATTCTCAGCGAAGTTGCCGGAGAAGGCATTTCAAATTTCATCGAGGGACAAAAGATCCTTCTTGATTTGGGCAAGCAACAGAACGAAATTCTGATGAACGGCGTCAAAGAGCGCGTCGGTGATTGCCCGCGGCGCGTGGCCGTCGTAGATCTGCTCCGGCGCAGCGTGGACACCTTTATCCACATGCAGGTGGAGTTCCTGAAAATCACCGAAAAGCAAACTCATAGCTGGGTTCAAGCTGCCAAGGCCGGCAAGCCGTATCAGCCCGAGCACGTGGTCGAGCTGGCCCGCGAGGGTATGGACGCCTTCGTAAAAGCGCAGAAGCAGTTCCTTGACGTGATCGCCGACGAGACCGCCAAGGCGACGGGCGCCAAACATAGCGAAGCCGGAAAGAAGGTGAAGAAGACCGAACTGGCTGAGGTGGCGCGAAAGACCACGGAATCGCTTATCGATGCGCAAAAGAGACTCGTCGACGTAGCGGGACAGCAGATGAACGCCAACGTGAAAACCGCTGGCAAGACGCTCGAACTCCTGCGGCCATTTCCCTTACTGCCGCTGGCGGAGCTTACTCGGGAAGGTGTGAAGAGTTACGTGGATGCCCAGAAGGCACTGATGGAAGTGATCACAAAGCCCGCGAACGGGCGCCCAGCAGCCAAGCCCGAGCATCGTGCGAAGCGGCCGGTTCACGGAAAGCGGGTTGCAGTGGGCGCAACTGCCTGACAACGGCATCCGGACGATAAGTGCACTCGGGATGCGGGATTTGCCACGCTCTCTGGCCATGACGTCGGCGCTCCCGCCGAGGCGTCTTCGAGCGAAGTAAGTCTTTCGCTCGAAGACGCCATTTTCATCCCAATGCCTCGGCCACTGGAAGCCGAACGGGCAGCACCCGATCCAGAATTGCACGCTCGGCGCGCACAGCCCAGCGGCTCGAACAGAGCAACGCGCTGCATTGCAGCGTGACCCAGTCAACCGGCTTCAGGGGCGACCGGAATGCCCTGCGGTTGACAATCCAACTCTGAACAACGTGCCGCGCGATCGTGAGGCCCATTCCTTTGCTCGCCCCGCCAATATCGCGCAAAATCCCATCCAGCGTGAAGATAACCTTCGACAGCATGATGAGCGGCGCCGGGAACTTCACATTTTTCATTGCGATTCGTTCCAGCAACCGCATGGCGTCCGTGCCGCGGGGCATGCTCGTCACGGGAAGTTCTTCGAAGAACGCCCTGACTGTTTCCCGAATCAATTGATCTGGTCGCGAACCGCTACGGATTGCCGGCTGGCTCAATGTCCGAATCTCATTGCTGGCACCGATCGGGTCGCGCAGGCTCACCATCAGGATCAGAAGTGCCAGATGCCGCCGTTGCTCGCGTGTAAGCCGCTCCCGCAAAGCCCAATCCAGGATCACCAGTTCACCAGTCCGGTTGTCATAGAGTAAATTGCCGGCGTGGGGATCGCCGTGAAAAATCGCGCTCTCCTGCGACGAAAGAAGCGGGACGGCAACCAGCGCTTCTATAATCTGTTCCGCGACTTTCGTCCGCCGGAGCGCCGGTAGACGCGCCGCTGCACTCGTTACCTTGATCCCATGTTCCTCTGTGAGCGCCGTAGTGTTGGGTGTGCATAAAGGTGCAATCAAGCGAGGCACACGAACACCCGACATACCGTGGTAAAGAGTCGCCGCCTCGATCAGCGTCTTCTGTTCCCGGACAAAATTCACCTCGTGCCGCAGCAGCCGTTGAACTTTCCTGAAAGTATCGGGCAATAAGTCCGCCGGAAATCCGTACGTGTGATGATGGTCTCCGAAGTACTGAGCCAGGCCCTGTAAGTAATCCATGTCCTCAGCGAAGTACTCCGGAATATGCGGCTTCAGAACTTTGAAGACGCCGTGCTCACGGCAACCGCTCTGCGGATTCCGCCATGTAAAGCGCACGACCGCGCTGACGCTGGCCTCGGAAAGTATTGCCGGCGAGATCCTGAGCGCATACCTATCGACGCGCGATCCCAAAGCTCGCCGGATGAGGGCGACGATTTCGGCGGGCGCCACGTCGCGGATTCCATTTTCCAGGCGAGCCAAGGCGCGGCGCAGAGCCGGACGCAGGTTCTGGTTGCGCGCGATGACCTGTCCTAACTTCTGCAACCCGGGGACTTTCGCAATCAGCCGCAACAAGCGCACTTCGGGCGGCGTGGTCCGCGGGAGTTCGATTTGCTCAAGCAATTTGGGCGCGAGACGCGCCGCCGAAAGCCGAGCAACCACGAACATCATGGCGTCCCGCACCGGCGGACGCCATTTCAGGTAGGGCTCTGGAACCAGGCGTTCCACCGGAACAATCTCGTCCACAATCCACCGCGCCATCGCGTCCCGCATGGCCTGGCCCATGGGACTGCGCAGCCCGGTTTCGATGGCGGCGATCTTCTCTATCCTCGAGCCTTCTTGGGGCAGGAAATTTCCGAGAGCGGCGCGGAGCTGTTCCGGCGCGAGCTGGCGAAAGCCAGCTTCGATGATAGACGGATCCAGCATACGGATTGACTAACCGCTTTCAGGATAGCCACCTTGAATGCGCGCCGCTGTGACTCCAGTCACGCCCTCGGGCACCACGATTTAGTCTTCTGGATAAAAGCGCGGAGGGCCAATCCAGAGTCTCGTAAGGCGCAAAGTTCCACCCCGGCAGACCGCCCTTCAATAGGCCCACCAGGGCGCGGCCGGAGCGCCACTTGGAACCGACTGTCCGTAAATCGAAGTGAAAATAGGCCGCCCATAAAAGAAGGGTAGGCCAAAATCGAAACCGCACGGTGTTCCACTGCCGCAGTTGGAAGTCCCGTTTGGCCCCGCGAGGTTCGCAAACGCCGAATCGCTGCCAAAGTTATTGAAATCGTTCACCGCATTATCCACGCTGAAGTTCACCGTATTCTGCGCTCCACTTTGCGTGACATTTTGCGCCGTCAAGTTCACCGTGTTCGCCGGACAGTAGAATCCGGGCGCGATACTGTTCCCTGCGCACTGTGTGATGGACGCGTCTGGGAAAAAGTATCCATTCGAACCGCTGTCAATAAAGCTCTCGGTTAACGACTGTGAATTGAACGTGGTCGTAAAGAAACCGTTGCTGCTGTTGATCGGGTAAACATTGGCAGATCCGAGCGCGTTGTTGGTTTCAGTGCCAATACCAAAAATCATCGATCCGGTTGCCGTCGCGGACTCACCATCCACAGACTGCAATTCGATCAGTACGCCATTATTGTCGGTCGTAAACCTGGTAATCGGATTGACGACCTGCTGCGCCACCGTGATCGTTGACGACTGGCAACTGCCGCTTTGCAGGCAGGTAAAGTAGATGTTCGGAGAAGGATCGGTCGCACACGCAATTCCGCAGTCCTGCGGATATCCTCCTACGCCCAGAATGCCATTCGCGCCGAGTCCCTGTAGATTATCTTCGTCCACGCCGCCGTTCGAACAAGCGGTCGGCACCGTGAAACCCGTGGGGTCTTCGATCACCTGCACGCTGGCACTGCTGGCTTTTTCGCCCCCGAGTTCAACATCCGCTTGCGCCACCGGTCCCCAAAGGTATGAGCCGTCCACAAAGCTCACACAGTTGTAGTAAGTCGTGCTCCCCGAACCCGCCAACTGTGGAAGATTGAGAGACGGGATCGCCGAACCAAGAATTCGAAGTCCAACCGATCCAGTGTCGACGAGAATCCCGTCAACCGTTGCGCAGCTTGTTGTTGAGCCCGGCACGCAAATGGTGACGCTCGTGAAGGCAGCGTCGGCGTAGTCTTGCCCGGCGACCGGTCCTCCGTTGACCGAGATCGCCTGGACGTTATTCGTGGACCCGCCCCCCCCGCCAGTGCTGGTGCTGCTGCTTCCGCCTCCGCCACACGCGGCGAGTAGTACGAATGCGCTCACGACGGCCAAGATCAAAACTCCGCGATACGTCGCCCAGTGTCCGCGAAAAATGGTCATTACCACAACTCCTCCTGTTTCACGCCCGCGGGAACCTGCTGCGGAATGTACGCGCGAAAGTGGTAGGCCCGCATGTACCCGTTCATTTGCACGATCAATCCCGGGAGTTTCAGGTTGAGTGGCCTGCGCCCGACATACGTCGCCTTATTGGCCTTCAAAGCCGCCGAATATTGATCAAAATACTGGCCCAGCACCTGTTGCAGATCGGGAGCAAACTGCCCTTGCCAGGCAACGGCGAAAATGTGCCCATCGGCCGAGGCGTATTCCCGCACCAAGGGGCCACTGCTTGCTTTTATTTCATGCACCGTATACGCAGCAGCCTGCCGTTGTTGCGTGCTTCCGCTCATCTGGGCACGATCGGCCTCCATAGAAGCGACATCGCCGCCAAGAGCTGCTTGAGCTGCAAGCGGAAAAAGAAACAGGAGGACTGCAAGGAAGGCGAATAGAAGTTTCATGAATCTGTGAGATGCAGTTCACCAGGACGCCGCTGCCTGAAAAGGCGCTCGAAGGTGCTGTTCACTGAAAATTTGGTGGGGGCCCGGTTCGATTCGGCTTTGAAAAGGCAGAGTCTTGAGCTTGCGCTATAAGCGTCATATTTCTTGTTTCCGATTGAAACCGGCGCCACCGCGCGCGGGGAATGGCTGAGGTCCCGCACTTCTCTCGGAGCATTGGGTACGGGTCTCGCGAGGCCGGCCAACTCGTTCCGAGCGCGACATTCTTCCCAGGCGGAGAGGGCTGAATTTCGAAAAAGTGGGGGGGTACCCCCCCTTACCTAAAATGAGGTTAAAGTATTGATAATAGGATAGTTAGAGTCAAAGTATTCAAAGTATTGAACTTAGCCAATAATTTCTCCATTTGGCGTGCACTTGCGAGGGTAGGGTTGGGTCCATAAATTGTCAAATAGCGCGGAAAAGTTTGCGACCGGAAAATGGCCCGTCTCTGGAGACGGGCACAGTTTTCGATGATGTACTGTCGCGCGAATTTTCTCAGTGACGCAGGTGTAAGTCTGTGACGGAACGCACGGGAAAAATGTGATGAAAGAAGTTGGGAAAAAAGGGAACGTTCCGCCCAGGCTGTTTCGCCGAAGGGATGGCAACTTTCAAACTGCACGCTACCGAAAATTTACAATACTTTACGTTTTATTCAGAACAGAGTTATCGGAGAAGACTTCGACGAAGAACGATCGCAGCTATTGGCCCTTTTCTGCAGAGACCGCTCGCTGATTCCCCTGCTCCGGATACTCAAACACTCCGCGGCCAGACTTTCGCCCGAGTCGTCCGGCTTTGACATATTGTGCGAGCAGGGGGCAGGGACGGAACTTCTCCCCCAGGCTTTTGTGAAGATATTCCAGAATGTGCAGGCGGGTATCGAGCCCCACCAAGTCAACGAGTTCGAACGGCCCCATCGGATGGTTCAGCCCAAGCTTAAGCGCTTTATCGATATCTTCGGCGCTGGCGATTCCTTCCTGCAGCATGTAAAAAGCCTCGTTGCCGATCATGGCGTTGATGCGGCTGGTGATAAAACCGGGTGCCTCTCTTACGACAACTACCTCTTTACCCATGCGCTTTCCAACATCGACCGCGGCGGCGAGCGTTTCGGCATCGGTTTCGAGCGCGCGCACCACTTCAAGCAGCTTCATTTTGTGAACAGGATTGAAGAAGTGCATCCCCACGCATTTTTTCGCGCGATAGGTGACGCTGGAGATCTCTGTAACGCTGAGCGAAGACGTGTTCGAGGCCAGAATCGTGGTGGGACGGCAGATCTTATCGAGCAGCGTAAAAATCTCGATCTTCGACTCCATCTCTTCGGGCACCGCCTCAATCACCAGATCGGCCTGGCGCGCGGCTTCATCCACCGAACCAGCGTACTCAATGCGCGCGAACGCGGCGTTTGCTTCCGCCGCGTTTACCTTACCGAGTTCCACAGCCTTATCGAGATTGGCGCGGATTTCCGTTTCCGCCTTGCGCAATGCGTTGGGAAGAAGATCCTCGAGGATGGTACGGTAGCCGCCGAGAGCGGCCGCATGAGCGATGCCCCGTCCCATGATGCCGGCGCCGATTACGGCTACCGTCTTGATCTCTGCCACTACTTCGTCACCTTGTCGAGTTGCTTGTCGAGCTGTTTCAGTACGCTCTCCAGGCTGGGATCGGATTTGCGGATGTATTCCGCGAGCCGAACCTTTTCTTCCTCGCTCATGGTGGGGAGGACACCGTTGACGCGGCGCAGAATGGCGGCGATGTCGTCAACATAGTTCATCAGGCGAATGAGTTCTCCGGTTGCGGGCATGATTGCTCCTTGCGTTAGACCTGTTCTCATTGTCAATGGAGCAACGGGTTTTAGTAAAGCGGGCTTGTGCACCACGGTTCTGCATGGTTGCCCAGCGGGCTCGCATTGCGCGTCCGGCCTCTCCGGATGGCTCTTTCGTGCTCCCCCGAATTATCACTGCGAATCGTGATCTGGATCACTTCACTTCCTGGGCGCGCGTGGCACACTGCGGTCATTGTCCTCCCCGGACTGTTTGTTCATAGACACCCAGGCAAAACTATAGCTAAGGGATAGCAAGTAACGATCAAACCTTCGTGATCCGCGGCGACCCCACCCCCTGCGGTTTCCCAGATCGCCTTCATTCTGTGGAGGGCATAATGAAACGGATATTGTTCGTTCTGGCTCTATTGGGGCTGGTATTGCCAATTGTGGCCAGTGCAGACTCGATCAATCTAACCAACCAGTTCGGCACCGTCACAATCACTGCCTCGGGGATCACTTCCAAGGGCTCTGAGTTGATGAGCTTTAACGGCATCCAACCCACGAAGAATCATTCTCTCGGATCGGTCAGCTTCGCAACGGGCATTCTTAACAGCGGAAGTCTCTGGACCGGAGGCACTTTTTCGGACGCCGGATCGAGCTTTGTCGTGATCGGCGTTGGCAAGTGGGGCGAGCCCAAGGGCTCGATCTTCGACGGCTCTTTCGTCGGACCCATTGAGTGGACCCTGCTGTCATCGAACAAGCAGTTCCACGAGTATCAACTGACCGGCGCCATCAGCGGGCAGTCGTACCTCGGCCGTACCCTGACGGGAAACACGACGCAGACCATCTATACATACTGGAACCAGGAAATCGTCGATCACAAGGGCAATATCAAACTAGGAACTAGCCATTTGGCGACTCCCGAACCAAGCACTTTGGGATTGCTAGGAACCGGATTGGTAGTTCTTGCAGGGATGGTGCGGCGCAAGCCCTTCCGCTCATAGGCGACTGTTGATGTTGACGCTGGGGATCGATGCTGCGTCTTTCTGGTCAGAATCTGCAGCGGTCCCCGATGCTCGATCCCTTATTCTTTCGGGCCGGGCGCATAGCGGCGCAAAAGAGTAATGGAGAACACCAATATCAGAATGAGGAGGCCAAGCAGCCCCAACTCCATCATGGAGGCACGGAAGATACTTGCGCCTTCGGCCGACCAACTAGTGCCCTTGGTGAGCGTCGAGGCCTCCAGGGTGATGACCAGAATGCGCCGGATCGAAGCGATGAGTCCGACCACAAGAAATGGCTCGGTGACCAGAATGTGAGAGCGGATGGAGATGCTCACGGTATGCAGGATTTCCACCAGCATAAGGACGACCAGCAGGTGGTCGAGAACCTCAAGGGTCTGCGACGAAATCGTGAAGTTGCGGATGCCCGTCCACAAGAGCACGGCTCCATCGGCCAGCGCCGCCGCAGCAGTGACGGTCAGCAAAACGGCCAGTACGCCATAGATTCCGACCTCGGCCTTCCGCGTGTAGTCGTCGAAGTGATGACGGTATTTTTCGTTAGCCATGGCGCATCATGGTAGCAGTACAACCAGCGCTCAACAAGTAAAGGCGGGGCAATTCGGTAAGTGGGCGAGAGTGATCCACGACGGTCTAGCTCTCCAGCTTGTAGCGAGTTTCGGCAAGCCGGTACAAGCGGCGCCAGACCAGACGATTGGTCGTCACGACAACAGCGGCGAGCGCGATCGTTGCGGCGAGCAGCAGGTTGAAATTCTTGGCCTCGGTGGCGGCGGAGATCATCGCGCCGATGCCGGTGGTGGAGTATGTCTGTCCCTTGAGGCGGGAATATTCGGCCACGATGCTCACGTTCCAAGCACCTCCGGAAGCCGTCACCAGCCCGGTGACGAGGAATGGGAAAATTCCTGGCAGGATCAGCTTCCGCCAGCGCTCCCAACCGCGAAGGCCGAAGACACTTGCAGCTTCTTTCAGGTCGGTGGGGATTGCCATCGCGCCCGCAATAACGTTGAAAAGGATGTACCACTGCGTGCCGAGAAGCAGGAGAACGATCGAGCCAAGGCCCAGCCCTCCACCGACCCGGATCAGCACCAGCAGCACCACCGGAAACAATGCGGTCGCTGGGACTGACGCAGCAATCTGCGCGAGTGGCTGCGCAATCCGCGCCATGCGTGGGTTGAATCCGATGGCAACGCCCACTGGTATCGTCCATAGTGCGCCGATCAGGAGCGTAACGTTGACGCGCAGGAACGTCGCGCACAGGCCAAGACCAATTTCGCGGAAGTCTGCGCTGTGCAGGCCGGTCAGGATCATGACCACGCGGACCATCGCATAGCCGATTATTCCCAGCATCGCGAAACCAACCACTCGCCACATCCACAACATTGCCCCGTTCTCAGACTGGGGTTGAGCGCGGGCATCGTTATTCCGGCTGGCAAAATAGTGGACCATCTGCTCGCGAAGCGGGCGAACCGCGCGCTTGCGGATGAATGCCATTCCCCGGGAACGCCGAAGAAAATCGAGCACCCACGAAGTCGGGATGCTGGCGCTCTCCACCTGCTCGATTTTGAACTTTTCGGCCCACGCGATTACCGGGCGCCAGACCAACTGGTCGATCAGTACGATCACAGCCACCATTGTGAGTATGCCCAGCACAATAGAGCGTGTGTCTCCATCATCAGCCGCGGCCTGAAGGTAGGAGCCCAGCCCGGGCAACCGGAAGTCGCCGAACTGTTCGCACGCCATCAGGAAGAACCACGCTCCCGCCACCGACATCATCGAATTCCAAACCAACCCGATCGTCGAGAAGGGCAGTTCGATCTGGACGAAACGTTGCCACCAGTTAAATCGGTAAATAGTGGCCGCTTCCCGCATCTCGCGCGGAATGCTCTTCAGCGATGCGTAAAAACTGAAGGCCATGTTCCAGACTTGTCCAGTAAAAATCAGCAGCACCGCGCCCATTTCGACTCCAAGTTGGCGGCCCGGAAAAAGCGCCGCCATCGCCAGCATGACGCCCGGAAGAAAACTAAGAACTGGAATCGATTGCAGAACATCGAGCAGCGGAATCATGAAACGCTCGGCGCGCGGGCGGTATGCAGCAATGTAGCCGTAGACCAGTGCGAAGATCAGGCTGAAGAAATAAGCCAGCGCGATGCGCAGCAATGAGTATCCCGCATAGACGGGCAGGGCCGCCGGACTGCGGCTGATTGCCACTTGCGGATGAAATGGTCCAAGCCAGTTGCGAGCAATCTCCACCACGCCGTAGAACAGCGCCAGACCGGCGGCAAACATGACGAGATCCGGCAAGCTGTCCGCGCTGGGACGCGGAAGTATGGACCAGATACGTACGGGCGTCCGAAAGCGAGTTCTTTCGGGACGTCCGAGAACAGGCAGTCTCAAGGCTGCACCGGAGCCGTAGGCGGATGCGGCTCGGAAACCGGCTCGGCCAGAATCAGCCGGTGCGATTCGCGGTCGAAGTCAAAGATTTCCGCGTAGCGCCCCCAGTTCATCGCGGTTTCGAACTGGCGTTCAACCTCATCCTGACTGAAGTGCTCGTCGAGAATGTCGTAGAAAAATTCTTCCGAAATGGAGTGGTCGGTCTTGGCGTGCAGGATACTGTCAATCTGCTGCAGGATCATCACGTACTTCAGCGCGGCATGGCGGAAGAGAATCTTGCGCGTAAGAATGTCGGCCTCAGCGAATCGAGCGCCGTCGGGGGTAATTTCAACGTCGCCTTCCTTGAGCGTGGCGAAGCCGAGCAGAACCGACGCCTCGACGATCGGCAGCAGGTCTTCCGCATCCATGATCAGCACTTCAGCTAAACGGTAGAGGTCTTCCCTGCCCCCGCGATCCTGCAGAAGTTCGAGCAGTCCGGCAATACCGCCCACGCGAGCGTGCGGAAGCATCTGGTATTTCTGGCGGGCGGGCTTCTGCGCCGAATGCTGCGCGCCCGGAACCGCGAGTGCCAGTTCGGGCTGGGTCATCACTTTGTAGACGTAATCCACGAGCTCAACGAATCGCGGAGATTTGCGATCGCGCGGGTGCGGAAGTTCAACGGAAAAATCGGCGCGGACGCGCGCGGGATTTCTGCCCAGAACAAGCACGCGATCGGCAAGCAGAATTGCCTCTTCAATATTGTGCGTAACAATGAAGATGGCGCTGGTCGGCATCTTCTTGCTCAACCAGAGTTCGAGCAATTCATTGCGCAGGTTTTCCGCCGTGAGCACATCGAGTGCCGAGAACGGCTCGTCCATGAAGAGCACTTCGGGTTCGACCACTAAGGCGCGCGCAAATCCCACGCGTTGCTTCATGCCTCCCGAAAGCTCTTTCGGGTAGGCGCTCTCGAAGCCATCCAGTCCCACCGTATCCAGGATTCGCAACGCGCGCTTGTGTCGCTCCATTGCGGGTACGCCCCGCGCTTCGAGCGGAGCTTCCACATTGTCGAGCACGGTAAGCCAGGGGAACAGCGCGAAGCTTTGGAAGACAATCGCCACGCCCGCGTTTTGCGAGGTAATCGGCTGGCCATGCCACAGAACCTGTCCCGAAGAAGGCTTGCTGAGGCCGGTCAAAATTCGCAGCAGCGTCGACTTGCCGCATCCCGAAGGACCCAGCAGCGCGATGATCTTGCCCGGCTCCACGTCGAGATCGACGGGAGCGATCACTTCGATGCGGCTGCCATCAGGCTGGGCGTAGAACTTTTCTACAGCCTGGGCGCGAATAATGGGTTCGCTCACGGCGCGTGCTCCAGAACTCCTGAACCTGGTTTAAAGATCAATCAATGTGACAGCGGGGATGCGCTTCTCAGGCAGCGAAATCTTCCCACGCCGCAGGCAATGGCTTTGCCAGTCGATCGCAGACTTCGGTGAGAGCCGCGAGTTCGCCTGCCACCTCCGGATGCAGCGCCCCGGCCCCAAATCGCCAGCGCCAGTTGCCCTCCTCGAGGCTCGGAACATTCATCCGGGCTTCGCTGCCCAGTTCGAGCACATCCTGCAACGGAACGATGCAGAGATTCGCGACTGATCGAAAAGCTGCGCGAATCATCGCCCACGGTACGTCGTTTTCACAGCAACCGAGGTAAGCCAGCACGTGCCGCCGCTCCAGTTCGGTGGCGCTCTTGGCCCACCAGCCCTTCATAGTGTCGTTGTCGTGCGTGCCAGTATAGACGACTTTCTCGCTCGTGTAGGTGTGCGGCAGATGAATATGCGCGCCCGGATCGCCGAATCCGAATTGCAGCACCGCCATGCCGGGAATTTTCAGCCGGTCGCGAAGCGCATGAACATCGGCAGTGATATAGCCAAGATCTTCGGCAAAAAACGGAAGCCCGCCCAGCGCTTCGCGCACTTTATCGAACAGATCGTCCTTCGGGCCGTCGACCCAGTGCCCATGAATTGCCGTCGGCTCGTCCGCGGCGATCTCCCAGAATTGCGAAAAGCCGCGGAAATGATCGAGCCGGATGTAGTCGAAGCTGCGCGTCGCCCAGCGCAGGCGATCGATCCACCAGCCATAGCCTTGCTCCTTCATCACGTCCCAGCGATAGAGCGGGTGCCCCCACCTCTGCCCGTCTTTGCTGAAGAAATCCGGCGGCACTCCGGCAACCACCTCGGGATCAAGCTCGCCATTGAGGCGAAACAACTCGGGATGCGTCCAGACGTCGGCACTGTCGAAGTTCACGAAAATCGCGATGTCCCCCGCGACCCGAATGGATCGCTCTGCGCAATACGCACGCAACGCCTGCCATTGCTCATAGAAAAAGAACTGGACGGCGCTCCGAGACTCCAGATCCTCCCGCATTTCCGTCCGCGCCTCGGCAAGGGCCTTAGCATCGCGGTGCGTCAGTTCGTGCGGCCAATTGTTCCAGCTCTGCAGTTTGAAACGGGCGCGCAACGCATCAAAGAGCACGAAGTCTGCAAGCCACCACTCATTCTGCCGGCAGAAGTTTTCGTAGCGCGCACGCGCCATCGACGAAGCGGAATGGAGAAAATTTCTGGCCGCCTCGAAAAGCAGCGGCAATTTCTGGTGGAATACCGAGGAGTAATCGACTGGTTCGGTGTGCGCCGGAAGAAGGTCGAGCTTGGTGCGATCAATCCAGCCACGATCCGCGAGCCGTTCAAGGCTGATCAGGAGCGGGTTCCCAGCAAAGGCGGACGTCGAGGAATAAGGCGAGTTTCCGTATCCGAGTGGGCCCAGCGGCAATACCTGCCACACACCCTGCCGGGCCGAGTTCAGAAAATCAGCGAACGCGTAGGCCGCTGGACCAAAATCACCAATCCCGCCACGCGAGGGCAGCGAGGTGGGATGAAGCAGAATTCCGCTGGAGCGCGCGAAGGACATCAGAAGAAGTTTCTCAGCTCTCGGTTGTCAGCTCTCCGTTCTATGAACCTTCTTCCGCATTCTGGCGGGTAAGATTTTTCATCTCTTCCTGATTGACCTTGATGCGGTTGCTCTTCTCCATGTCCTTGCGCAGATTCGACACAAAGAGCTGGAACATCTCATTCTGCTTGGCTTCGAGAAGCGACTGCCGAATCTGGTCCTTCTTCTCGGCAAACTCCTGGTCGGTCGGCTGCTGCTTTTCGAGCAACTGCGCAACAATGCCGTCCGCACCGGCCACGATTGGACCGCTCATCTCGCCCGGCTTCAGCGAAAAGATTTTGCTCGCGGGTCCAGCTAATGAACCAATGTTCGGCACCTGGCCGTCGGGCGCCACAAAATCGCTGGTCATGAAATTCGCGCCCAGATCCTTCGCAGCCTTCTTTAAGTCGTGGTCAGCCTTGGCGCGGTCCGCCAGTTCCTGCGTTTTTTGTTGCAGCAGGAAACCGGCGCGCTGGTTCTTGAATTCGGCTTCAACGCGTCCTCGGATTTCTTCAAACGTGGGCGTCGATGGCGGCTTGACGGCCACCAACTGGAAAACCACGTACCCTTGCGGTACCTGCACAACAACCGGAGGAGCCTTGTCGGGTTCGTTGAAAACCGAGTCCATGAACTGAGGGCTCGCCCCCAGTCCCGGCAAACTGTCATTCCGGGTAAAGAAGTCGGTCGTCACCACCGAATCCCCTTTGGCAGCGGCTGCCTTCTCCAGCCCGTCGTTGCGCGCCGCGCTCAGCAGCGTGTTGGCGGCGACTTCCGTCGCGTGCTGAGATTTCTGTTGCTTCAGCTTCTCCTCAATTTCGGGCTTGACCTCCGCAAGCGTCTTGAGATGAGCATCCTGCTTATCTTCGACGTTGATAATGTGGAAGCCATAACTCGACTTGACCAGATCGCTGGTTCCTCCCTTGGGCAGCGAAAAGGCGGCCTTCTCGAATTCGGGGACCGTCCGTCCGCGGCCGATCCAGTTCAGTTCTCCGCCATTCTTCGCCGTCCCGGAATCTTCGGAATATTTCTCCGCCAGCTTGGCGAAGTCTCCCCCGGCCTTGAGCTGCTTCAGAACGTCTTCCGCTTTTGCGCGCGCGGCCGCGACCGCCTTCTCATCTTCCTTGACTCCCGGAGTGGGCAAAGGAGTCTTGATCAGAATATGGCGCACTTTCACCTGCTCGGGAACGCGGTATTCGTCGCGATGCTGATCGTAGTAGGTCTGCAATTCCTGCGTGCTGACAGTCTCTCCCGCCGCAATCTTGGACGAATCCACAATCGCGTACTTGATCTGCCGCTTCTCCGGGATCGAGTTGTTGTAACTCGCCTTGTTGCGATCGTAAAACGCTTTGAGCTCTTCGTCGGTGGGGTGCAGCCCTTTGAGAACGTCGCCCTGCGTGATCACCGCGTATTCAAATTTGACTTTCGTGTTCCGCCGCTCGAAATCGTCTCGAACTTCCGAGTCCGTCACAAACGCGCTCGCTGAAACCAGCGCCTGCAGCTTTCGGACGACAAGGTACTCCTTCTCGAGCTCTTCAAACTGCGGAATCGTCATGCCATTCCGCTGCACGAAATCTTCATACTGTTCCTGCCCAACGAACTTCCCATCGGGGAAGAAGGTCGCGCCAAGCGGCCCGTGTTGCAGGTCGTCGCGCAGTTCCTCATCGCTGGCGTGCAGACCCAGACGGTGCGCTTCCGCAACCATCGCCTTCATATTGATGAGTTGCTGCGCCGCTTGTCCCGTGAAAAAGGGCATCAGCATGGCGGCTTGCGCCCCGCCCCGCGGATACTGCTGCGCAATCATCTGTTTCGCCTCGCGCTGCACGTCAAGCACGGTGACTTTCTCATCGCCAATCGTCGCCAGAACACCGGCGGTAGGGCCGCCACCAAAGCCAAGACTGGAGCCGAAACCTCCCGGAATCAGCGTGATCACCATGCCACCGCAAATAATCAGCAGCAGCGCGCTGAGAATGATTTTCACGGTTGGCCCTGCATTTTGTAGCTGTCGAATCATAGTTAGATTGCTCCGTCAGACTGGTGGCGTTAGAGTAAAAGACTTATCTCGTCAGATCAGACTTATTCCGTCAGATTTCCACGCGGAAGCTGCAATCGTTGATTATAAACCAGCCGAAGGGGATGGTACGGACCCAGGCAGCATCCGCCGGTAACCGCTCCTGTTGCGACGGGGTCCCTGCGGCACAGCCCCACCCGGAACAAAAATCTTGTGCCAAATTGAATCGAAAACGTTGCGCAAGAAACAGCCGGCTCACGGATACTGAAACGAGTACCCCCTCCGTTCATTGCCGCTCATGAATCGCGTGTTGTATTCCAGCAAGTAGTTCAGGTGATCGGTGTCATCCGGAAAGGATTGTTCCCGATAGGGGTAGCCGTTCATCCCGCGAAATGGCAGAGGCTCCACCGCGTCGCCGCGATACGCATAAAAATCCATATCCTTCTCGTAGCCGTTAGCGATAAAGAAATAGTCGCGCCCCCAACCCGACGGCAGCGCGGGCAGCCTCGCCGGATCGAAATCGAGCGCAACTTCATCGCCCGAGCCAAACACCGCAAACTTGTCATCAACAGCCGTAAGCAGCGGAAGCACCTCCCCATACCGCGTATAAGCCCCGGCAGGCCGCGTGTAAGGGCCCGTAACGCTTGCCTTCTCGTAGATGTATTTCACATTCCCAGGGGGCGAGTCCTCAATCTTCAAAGGAAATCCGTGGAAGCCAAGAGTCGCGCGCGCCAGCGGGACAGCAGTAATTGAGGCACGGGCGCCTCGCCCGTGCGAACCCACCTGCGGAGTGCGACTGATAAGAATGCCGTCCCAATAGATCTGCAAATTTGTAGTGAGACGGATGCGCCTCGTCCCCAGCGGAAGTGTCCCCGTCAGATCAGCCGTCATCGTCCGAGCGCCGCCCGCCGGAAATCCCATATCGTCAACCACCCGCACCCACTTCCCATCCGCATTCCTCTGAGTAGCCACCGCTTTTTGGGAGGGCGCAGACTCACCCGCGCCGTATGAGCTACCCCGGTTCCGCTGCTTCAGTTGCTTGGAAACTCCCCTCGACGATGGAGCAGTCGGCTCAACAAGGGCCTCAACGTAGGGGGCGAACGGCCGCAAACCGGCCTGATCGGCCGCGTACATGCTGGTCGCGCTGTAGTACTCGATCTCGCCATGCATCAGCAGCCAGAGAGGGCCCCCGTCGTAAGGCGAACCGAGATCAAGTTCCAGCGAGTGCGGCTCCGCGAAACCCAAAAACGGCAGCACCTTGAAATCTCCAAAGTAGCGATGAGCCAGCAGGTCGGGCAACACGTCATGCCCATGCTCATCCCACGCCCCAGCCGGAGGCCGCGCATCTTTATTGTTGCTGAACACAACTTTGAACGGCGGATACGGCGGATTGCTCGCAAAATATTCGTTGGGATACACCTCGAAGTCATCCGGATGATCCACCGCCAGCAACTGCACCTGGTCAAGATAAACGGATTCCTCCAGCGGCTCCATGAAGCGAAAACTAAGCATCCCTCGTTCTTCGCGCAGCATGTCCCGCTCAATCTTGATGGCCTCGGTCGGCCGCGGAACGTTGCGCACAACTCCGCCATCGCCCGCCGCGATCCAATGCCCGATCACTCCCGCGCCAAGCATGTCACCCACCAGCGCGTAATGCGTCCCATCCCAGGCAAAGAGCGTGGGACACGAAGACCCGCGCCGGTCGAGCTCCTGGATGTGCTGCAGCTTGTTGGCGGCGACGTCGATTTCGTCCTGCAAAACCCCGGTCGGCCAAAGCAACCGAACAACATCGGCTTGCTTGGCCTGCCCAAGTCCAATCGTAAGATAAGGAGAGTTCTGCCCCAGATATCCCGACGAGCCATAGACCTCAAACTTCTGCCGAATCCCGTCCGAGAAGACTTCGACCTTGGTCCCGATGGCCGACTTGTTATCGTTCAGACCTGTAAGCGCCAGCCGCAGCGAATGATTCTTGTTGCCGCCCTCATTTCGGAGCAGCACCGCCGGCCCATGATTCTGCGTGATCAGGAGATCGACCGCCCCGTCGTTATCGTAATCTCCGGCAATAATGGCCCGCGGCTCCTTAAGCTGAATCTTGTCAAGCCCAACATCGGCCGAAACGTCCTTCCATCCATCCGGCCCAAGATTGCGAAAGAGTCGAACTTCCCCGCGACCGTCTTTTGTCTCGCCGACGGCGGCGAGATCAACCCAGCCGTCGTTGTCATAGTCGAAGGCAACGATGCCGAAGGCACGAATCCAGTCAGTTTCGGGTAACTTCACCACGTCGAAGCTCTTGCCTTGATTGTTTTGCCAAAGCGTGATGCCTGGTGCGCCCGCGTGAGTAAATGCGATGTCCATCCAACCGTCGTGATTGAAATCAAGTGCAATGACGCCGTGTGCTCCACCTGTCTTAGCATCACTCGTGTTCTTGAGCGGAACAAAGCTGCCTTCGCGCCGGTTCAAGTAGACGATGGGATCTCGAGTCACCTGGGCCGTTACCAGATCGACTGCCCGATCATTGTTAACGTCGCTGCCGATGGCATTCAAACCCCCCATTCCTTGGGAACTGCTACGATATTCGCCCGTCAAACCACGATCCACCCGCGTGAAGGAACCGTCACCATTGTTTCGGAACAGCAGATTGCCGGGTTCGCAGGAGCCGAGAGGCGCATCTTCGGATGGGGCCTCGGGCTTCGATCTAGCCTTCTCTTGTTCCGCTTCCTCCAAGTCTTGGCTAGTGGGCACATGGTCTGCCTCTTTCCGTCGATGCGAGCAATCCCCGTTGCCGGCACTCACATACAGATCTAGGTCCCCGTCATGATCGTAGTCCACGAATGTGAGGCCGTAGACACTTTCCCCGTAACTCTCTATTTTTTCGAGCCTCGGCCGAGTCGCATCGGTTTGCTCATCCACATCCTTGAAGGTCCCGTTTTTCTCGTTGTGGTACAGCTTGATTGCATTAATAAAGCCGAGCGCCAGGTCCTCGAAGCCATCGTTGTCATAGTCGCCTGCCGTACAGCCAACCACGCTCCCCTTCGGATCGAGTCCCGCCTCAGCCGTAACATCTTCGAACTTCCCATTTCCGGCGTTGTGATACAGCGTCATCCCGCCTTGTGCGCCATTGTTCGCCAGGAAAAGATCGATGCGGCCGTCATTGTCGTAGTCGAGGAAACACGCCCCCGGACGCAAATAGCCGGCTCCCAGACTCGTGGGAGGACTTGGATCTCCAAAATACGGACCGGCTTTCGACGGCAGCGACACATCCACAAACTTCACGTCAATCTGGGGGAGGACCTTCTGCACGGCCGCTGGCGAATCTTCCGCCCGCGAATATTTTCCCTGCTCTCCGTATGACAGACTGATGGGCGTCCCCAGTTTCTTCTGCGTAACGTACTGAAACCTCTTCATCGCCTCGTGCGCCAGATCGGTCTGCCCGGACTGCTGGTAAGCGCGGGCCATTCCGAACTGCGCGGAGGCGTGCAGCGGATCGATCTTCAGCGCGCGCTCGAACGCGGCGATCGCTTCTGGAAATTGCTTCAGTTGCGCATAGGTTGAGCCCAGAAAATACCAGGTGTCGGCATCGTTGGGATCAATCTCGGTAACCCTCCGAAACGCCCCCAGCGCGCGCTCGGGACTCGCCGAATTCTTGTAGTAAAGGCCGAGATTAAACCAGGCATGGGCGTCGCCGGGATCCTCTTTCGCCGCCTTTTCGAGCAGCGCTTTCGCTTCCTCGAGCTTCTGCAGATTGAGCAATGCCACGCCGCGATTGAGTGTTGCGACTTTCAGCGACGGGTCTTTCGCCGCGGCCTCCTCAAAAGCCTTCAACGCTTTTTCAAAGAGCTGCTGGTTCATGTAAGCCACGCCCAGATTGTTGAGGCGAGCCGCTTCGGCAGGATCGGTCGACGCCGACGCGCCGATTAATACAAGAGCAAGCGTGAGCACCACGATGACTGCCAGAAAAGTCTGCTTCATTAATTCCTGCGCGACAGAGTCCCACGCAACAACTGTTCGATTATAACGACCTCACGCCACGGAGATGTCATGCTGAGCGAAGCTGGAGTCGCGCGGCCAGCGCAACTCCAGCGCAGTCGAAGCATCCCTAATCGCGGCAAGGCGTGGACCCGCAATACTCCCGGCAGGCAGAACACAATCCTATTTCTTCCCGTATAGCCGCGTCGCGATCACGCCCTTCGCTTCCTGAATCGTCACCGTCTGTCCGGCGGAAAGGTCAGACAGCCTATCCACCTGCCCGCTCGGCCACTGAATCTCAACCGTGTCAGCCTTCGTTCGCGAGCCCAGCCCGAACGTCAACACCAGTTCGCTGGCCGACAAATAACTGGACCCCGAACGCATCATCTGCCACTGCTTTTCGCCGCCGGACGACAGGCGCACCACCGCGCCGATCCCGTCGCGATTCGATCTCGTTCCCACCAGCTTGACCCGCAGACTCTGATTCGTCCCGCCCGAGTTCAGGTAGAGATGCGGCGATCCGCCGTTCGTCATCACCAGAACGTCGAGCGCGCCATCGTTGTTGATGTCCGCATACGCCGCTCCCCGCGCCACTTTTGCCGCCGCAAAACTCGCTCCGGCCTTGGCCGTAACCTCCTCGAATTTCCCCCGCCCAAGGTTGCGAAAAAGATGCGGAGGCTCCGCGTAGCTGACGCGCTTCTGCACACGCTCGATCTCATTTTCGATGTGGCCGTCGGCGACAAAAATATCCGGCCAGCCATCATTGTCGTAGTCGAAGAAGAAGCACCCGAATCCCAGCGTGAGCAGTGTGGCACGACCCACCTCCGATCTCGGAGCTTCGTCCACGAAGAGTCCGTTTCCCTCGTTGTGGTAAAGCGCCAGCATCTGGTTGGCAAAATTCGTGATAATTAAACTGGCGCTTCCGGATCGGTCGTAATCGGCCGCATCCACGCCCATGCCGGCGCGCGCCACGCCCTCCTCGCTGAACGCAATTCCGGAAGAAACGGCGCGCTCCTCGAAGGTGCCGTTCTTCTTGTTCAGATAGAGTTTGTTGGGCTGCGTGTCATTGGTGATCAGGATGTCGGGCCAGCCGTCATTGTTGTAATCGAGGATTGCGATGCCGAGGCTCTTGGAAGTTTCGTCATAAAGTCCTGCCTTGCGCGTCGCATCTTCAAATTTCCCGTTCCCCAGATTGTGCCAGAGCCGAACCGACGTGCCTTTGTACGACTCCGGCGTGCAGTACGATTTGTGAGCGCCGTCGAGCGTGCAATAAAGGTCGGTTCGTTCCGACCACTGCACATAATTGGCGACGACCAGATCGAGTCTGCCATCGCGATCGTAATCTACCCAGGCGGCGCTGGTGGAAAACTCATTCGGCCCCCAGAGTCCAGCCGGCTTGGTGACATCCGTAAACGTTCCGTTGCCGTTATTGTGAAAGAGATGGCTTTGCCCAACGGTGGTAATAAAGATGTCGTCGAAACCGTCGTTGTCGTAGTCGCCAACCGCGACGCCCATCCCGAACAGAGCGACGCCCAGGCCGGATTGTCGCGTAACGTCAGTGAAGGTTCCATCGTGATTGTTGTGATAGAGCTTCAAAGTCGTCGCGCCACTCTTGCTGTGGGCAGGCCAATCCGTCCCGTTAACCAGCAAAATATCGGGCCAACCATCATTGTCGTAGTCAATGAAAGCACATCCGGGCCCCATGGTTTCCGGTAGCCACTTGTTCCCAACTGCGCCGTTGTTATGGGTGAAGTGAATGCCAGCCTGTGCCGTAATGTCGCGAAAGGTGATGTTCTGGGCATGAGCCCCGGAAACAGCGATTAACCACAGAGACACGGAGGCAAAGAGAAAAAGACAAAAAGTTTTTTCTCTGTGTCTCCGTGTCTCGGTGGTGAGCTGAAGGTTCCTGTTCGCAATCACTCGGATGCTCCGGCCGCGGCGGCAGTTCTCTTCTTCACCGATTGCGAAAGGATCGGCAGCGGCACCGAAACATGCTCATGAATATTCTGGCGTTCGTTGTTGTCCTCGGGATGAAGCTGGCGATAGGGCCCGGTAATCGTTTGTGAAGCTTCATCGGCCTTGAAGCGCCGGTAACGCACCTCGTGCTCCTTGGCCATTTTCTCGTCGCCGAGCCCGTTGTAGCAAAGCATCAGGTTGTAATGAGCCTGCAGGTCTTCCGGATCAATTGCCAGTACCCGCTGGAGAATCTTCACCGCGTCGGCGTATCTTCGCTGCAGAAATAGCAAGCGCCCCAGGTTGTTCAGCGCCACGCGATCGCGCGGATATTGGGCAAGCACAATCTGCAGACGCGCGGCCGCCTGGTCGTAATCTCCCGCCGTCTTCATCAGCGACGCATAAAAAAAATTGGCGCGCGCCAGCCTGGGATTGATAGCCAGCGCTTTTTCGAGGACTTCCCGGGCCCGCGGCACGTCGCCCTCCTGCAGCGCGGCCCGGCCGACGTTCACCCAACCATCCGGATTTTGCGGATCGATCTCCGTGACTCTTTCAAACGCCGACTGCGCGGCCTTCAGATCGCCCTGCAGCAGCAGGCCAATGCCGTAATCGTTCCAACGCTGCCAATCCTCTTTCCTGAGTTCCCGCGCAGGTTGCGGAGTAGGCGAACTGGAAGCCAACACGTCCAGCACGACCTGGCTCTGCGCCAGCGCAACGATCGGCACTTCGGGAATCGTCTCCTTCTTCGCGGACACTCCCTGCAAAGACGCATTCAGCAGAAATTTGCGGTCGTCGTATTCAGGAGCGACCTGCGACTCGGGTGCGGTTGGATCGGGTTGTCCCGCAAATGCGAATTGCGTGTTCGCCCACGCAAATTTTCGGTAGCACAGCCGGGCCGTGAGCGTAATCTTGCTGCCTGTCCTCGGAGGTATCTTCATCCGGAAGTGAACCGTGTCCGCCGCGCCCGGCGGGATGAGTCGCACATAGACCACCGAGCGCGTAGCCCATGCGTTGCGCTTGTTGATCGGATTGCCGTGCGCGTCAACCTGGAGCGAACGATAAAAGTGCGCTCCTTTTTCCACCGGACCCTTCCCCCCGTCCTCGACCATTCCGCTCCAGAAAACTGTCTGCCCTCGGTCGTCCACGCCTTTGAGTTCGAGCCAGGTATCGTAAGCATCCACGGTACCGCCGGGGAAAAAATGCCCGACACGCTTTGTCCTCACGACAACATCAACACGCACCGTGTCACCACGACGAACCGAAGGATGCACACGATCAAGCGGCGCCGTAACCGGCGCAGCCTCACCATTGCTGGCCGGTGTCACATTTGTTTCCGCCTCTTCGCCGACCGCAAACGTCGTCGACATCTCATGCGGCGCGGACGCTCCCGCCGCCTTCGGTTCGGCCATCGCCGGCGAGAGCGCAAAGATGTCCACACTCAACGCTCCGCTCGTCAGGAAGTCTTCGGTTGCTTTCAACTGCCCGGAATCTTCATTCGCAGTCGGCAACGCGGTATTGGCGGCCGGAAAGCGATGCGAGTGCACCTTGCCCGCAATGTTGCCGGAATCGTTCGAAGTCTCCAACGGCATGTGGCAGTCCGCGCACTGCTGCGGCTTCTCGGGATAATAGAAGGAGCGCGCGCCCTGCCCCGAGACTCCGCTCGCCTGCCAGTTGTCATATTCGTTGAAGCCGCGCAGCCAGCGGTAACCGTTGACCGGTACATCCAGGTGAACTTTGTGGCAAGACGAGCAAAATTCGGCCGTTTGATCTTTCATAAACGGCTTGAGAAAGACGCGACGGTGCGGTTCCGGATTTAGCCGGGTCATAAAATCGTGCAGCGCGCGAACCAACGGATTCTTGCTGGCCGCGAGTTCGTGCAGCTTGGGATACTCCAGGTAGAAATCTGCCTGCCCCATGGTGCTTTTCACATTGGCGATGGAGTGGCACATCATGCACCCCAAGCCGGCCTGGGCTTCGGGGGTGTGGACGATCTGCTTTATGGGGATGTCCATTTTCCCGGCATAAAGGACAGCCGGATCGTGGCATCCTCCACACCATTTGGAAGGCCTTGTGCCGATCGTATCCTGCATATATTCGATCGACTTGCGGTACCACTGGTTGTTGAACGACGAAAAATGATGAGCCGAGCTATTCCACTGATTGTAAATATCTTCGTGGCATCGCTTGCACGATTCCGACTCCATGAAGAACTTGCTGGGAATCTTCTGGCCGCCGTAAACCTGCGCGGAACTGGGGAAAAACGCGCCTGACGGACCATCCCCTTCTCCGTTCATGGTCTCCGGGGGAAGCTCGGGATTTCTGATGACCGAGCTGGTCTGCCAACGATTTTCCCGCTGGTAATGTGCCGCCCAAGCAATCGCTCCCAGCGCGGCCAGACAGAGAAGCAGGCGGACAAAAGCATTCGTAATCAACCACTCACGGCGGCCTAGTATTTCCGCAAGCAGGCAGCCGATCCCCAGCATGCTCAGGGCAATATGCGCATAGAGCCATTTGAACTCGCCGCGCGAGGTCCCTGTGTAGATCAGGAGCAGGCCCAGAATTGCTCCGCCAGCCAGCGAGAGCCAGCCTGTTTTCCAGAGGATCGTTCCGTCCCGGAGCAGGCGCGACAGCAGAAACGCACCTACAATGGTCCCAATGAGGCCTGCAAGCGCGTGAACGGCAACCACTAGGGGATAAACAATGTTGGCCTGGGGAAAGGGATACAGGTAAGCGGCCGACGCCACCAGCACGACGATCAATGCGCGTAAGAGCTTTGGAATGTGAAGATTCGAGGCTGACATGGTCTTGTTGTCTTATTGGGCTTGCAAGCACCCACCGGCCCTCGGGAGGAAACAGTGTAATCGGCCAGGCAGATGCGGGGTAATAGTAGAAAAATACTAAGAGACCTCCCCGCTTGCCGGAGGCATGGTCGTCCCAGGGTCCGGCCGGCGACAAATCTGCATTCCGAGGAGTGTTCCACGTGGAACATTATGCATAATTTATTGTACGTATATAAATGTTGTTACTTCGGCGAAGAAAACACGAATAAAATAAAGCTGAATTGAGAGCGGTTGTGAAAGGGCAGAAATCGGGCATTTTCGTTCGGCGAGATGTTTATCCTCTGGTTATCCTCGTTGGGTTGAGTTCCTTCAATACCTTGAGAGTTGAGGCGATTCCCTTCAGAATCGTAGTAAACTTTCGTTTTGCGCAAGTCGATTCGCTTCCAGAGCGGCCCTACGGATTGAACCGGGGCGACAGGCGCCACTAGGACGCGATTCGATCTTCCATTGCGACAGGGGGCTACGAAATGAGTAGCTTCGCCGAGGCGGTACCATCAATCCTGGTGATTGTTGTCATACTGCTCGCGATCAGGAATGGCAGGCTTAAGAGGGAAAAAGAAGTTCTGGCTAAGCAACTGAGCGGGATGCGAAACAAGGAAGGGGAAGGCAACCAGGAATCAGCAGCTGCGAAAAAGACTGCCGAAGTGGGGGTAGTCCCGACTGGACATTGCTGTCCAAACTGTCACTCCGGTTCCACTGAAATCTATAAAATATCGCAAGATCAGGAAGTCTGGATTTGCCGAGCCTGCATCCAGACGTGGCTGGTCGCAAGTCCACCCGCCTCCAGAACCATGGCGTATTCCGACAACCCCGGTTGGGCCTGCACGATCCAGAACACGTCATGTCCGGGCTGCGGCAGTAGCAAGTTTGAAATGCGCACCTACGGAGGGCCGTGGGAATATGCCGATACCCATTGTGCGCATTGCGGAAAGCTGATCTGCCGTTTCTATGAAGCGTAGCCCCATATCCACCTGGGAAGTCGAGGTCAGTTCCTTTCCCCACTCAAGCCAAAAGATGGCTTGAATCGGCCACCGGCCACCGTCTTCTCTTCCAGCGTCTTTCCTTCTGCCGTCGGCATGTCACCTCGCTCTTTTTCGAGTGCGGCTGCAACCGCCAGCACGAGTTCTTCTTCCCATGGCCGTACGGCGATTTGAATGCCGATGGGCAAGCCTTCATCCGAGAGGCCCATTGGAACGACCACCGCAGGAAAGCCGAGCACGTTGAACCACTCGCAATAGGACCACGCGTCCAGATACTTCACCGTCTGCCCTTCCACCTGCCACTCGCGTTCGCCGTGACGAAATGCGGGAATCGCCGCCACAGGACAAAGCAACACGGGACACTTTTTCATCTGATGCAAGATTTTTTCGCGAATTTCGTCGCGGCCCAGCCAGGTTGCCAGCAGGGATTCGCCCGTGTGCTGCGGTTCGGCTGCAGTCCACGAACAGAACTGGCGCAGCGTGGGACTCAACTCCGCCTCGTGTCCACGCAACAGCGGACCGAGGATCATGCCGCCCGCCGTTCCGAACAACTGCCACCAAAGCTGGCGCGCCTGCTCGAGACCCTCGGGCCGAAATGGATCGACGCGAAATCCGCGATTCGACAACAGAGTAGCTGCGCGATTCACCGCCAATCTCGTTGCGGGCGTAACCGGAGTGCGCCCGTCGTCTTCAAAAAAACCGACCGCGACATTTTTCAATTCCTGTTCGGCAATTTCCCGCAGGGCAACCGGCGCGGCGCAGGGATCGCCGTCATCGGGGCCCGCGATTGCTTCGAACATCATTCGCAGGTCGTCGATGGTGCGCGCCATCGGCCCGACCACTCCGAGCAGCGCGAACGGGCCGCCCGATTTCGGGTAGTGCCCGGTCGAGGGAATGCGCCCGGGCGTGGGCTTTAATCCGCAAATGCCACAGAAGTGCGCGGGTTCGCGGATCGAGCCTCCGCCATCGCTGCCGACGCCTCCCGCGCTCAGGCCGGCTGCGATTGCGGCCGCTTCTCCTCCGCTGGAACCGCCCGCCGTCCGCGACAGGTCCCAGGGGTTGTTCGTGCGTCCGTAGAGAAGATTGTCGGTTTCCCACGCCATCAGCAACTCGGGCGCATTGGTCACGCCCAGAATAATTGCGCCTGCTGAGCGCAAGCGCGCAACCAGCGGAGCATCTTCAGCGGCGACGTATCCGGCGCGCAAGCGCGTTCCGGCTCCACATCTGTGCCCGGCAACGTCGATCGAGGATTTAATGGACAGAGGCACGCCGTGCAGCGGGCCGAGCTTTTCTCCCTTAACAACAGCGGTTTCCGCCGCGCGCGCCTGAGCCAGGACCAGCTTTGGTTGGCAATCCACAAAGGCATTGAGCGAGGGATTGAGGCGTTCGATTCGTTCGAGATGAATGCGTGCCACTTCGACGGGCGAGATTGACCTGGCGCGGATCTGGCTGGCGATTTCTCGCGCGGTGGGCAAACGGTTGGACGTCATGATGTGGTTTGAAGGCGCAAGAAAAACAGGATAGCAGCTACCACCCGGCGCTGAAGCGCCGGGGCTATTGTCGGGGCGTCCCTTCGGGACTTTTTCTGGTTGTACGGCTATCACCCGGCGGATGCGGTCACGGTACTAGGCGCCGATCATTTTTTCCAAGGCGGCCCGGTTGCGGATCAGCAGCGTCGATCCACGAAGTTGCGCGAACTCCTGGTCGCGGAATTCGCCGAGCACGCGCGTGACAGTCTCGCGCGAGGTGCCGATCAGTTGCGCAATCTCTTCGTGAGTGAGCGCAATCTTCACGCGGATACCTTCTTTCGTCTGCTCGCCGTCGCTCGCCCACTCGAGCAACAGGCGCGCCAGTTTCTCGGAAACCGAATGCGACAGGCCCAGCGAGCGGATCATGTCATACGCGGTCTGGCAGTTTTCGCTCAGGTGGTGCGCTGCGTTCAGGCAGGCATCGGCGTGGGTCTGGAGGAACTTCAGAAAATCGTCGCGCTTGATGAAGTCTAGCTGGCAGGGCTGCAACGTCTCCGCCGTCAATTCGTAGGGTTTGCCGGAAACCGTCCCGTGCAGGCCAAGCACTTCACCCGGCTGGGCGATGCGCAGAATGAGCGTCTTGCCGTCTCGCGAGGTGGTGGTCAGCTTCACTCGGCCCGCGCACAAAATGTAGATGCCGCGCGGCGCCTGGCCCTCAACAAACAGGACGGCTCCCTGGGGATAAGCGCTGGCGTACTTGATCTTCTCCAGATACTCGAGCGAAGGCCTGGGAAGATCGCAGAAAAAGCCGGACTGGCGCAGCTTGCAGATAAGGCAGTTTTCGGTGATCTGAAGCCCGTACGGCGTATTCATGCGCCCTCGTTTATGCCCAGCGGATACTACCATTGTAGTCGGTATCGGTAAAGCGCGGAGCAGTGTGATGCTCCACAGGTTCGCGCAACAAGTTGCGACGGTACGAACCTTTCGAGTGGCCGGAGCGTGAGGAAAGTCCCGCATTTTCGCGGCTTAGTAAAGAAATAGGGATCCTTCGACTGAGGGGGCGCGCTTCGCTTACCCGCTTCGCTCAGGATGACTTCAGTTCTAAATGGTTATGGTGGAGAAGTGAAAAAAGTCACACACTCTCAGGACGACCTCGATTCCAAATGAGATGGCGGGGAGGGAAAAAAAGCCACGCACTCTCAGGATGACCTGGGAAGGGTTTTAGTCAGGCCGTTCTGCTGGAACTCCCTGAGTGGCGCGTGCGATCGATCTCGGCCGCGATCGCAAATCAGCGGCGGAATAATTTGAATGGCAGATTCCGGAAACGATTATCATTCTCAGTTCGTCCTTCTGAACCATGGAGTCAGCACTTATGAAAAGGATCCATAAAGTCGCCATCCTCGGCGCCGGCACGATGGGCGCCCGCATCGCTGCGCATTTTGCCAACGCCGGAGTTCCGTCGCTGCTGCTCGATATTGTTCCGCCTGACGCCGACGGGCCGGCCCGCAACAAGATTGCCGCCGCTGGACTGGAAGCTACCAAGAAATCGAAACCCGCCGCCTTCTTTGAAGCCTCGCTTGCGCGCCTGGTATCGGTGGGCAATTTCGACGACGATCTGAAACGACTCGCCGACGCCGATTGGATCATCGAGGCGGTGGTCGAGAACCTGGAAATCAAGCGGTCTCTATTAAAGAAGGTGGACGCGGTTCGCAAGCCCGGCACCCTGATCACGACGAACACCAGCGGACTACCCGTTGCCAAAATCGCGGAGGGATTTTCCGACGATTTTCGGCGCTCGTGGTTCGGGACACACTTCTTTAACCCTCCGCGGTACATGCGGCTGCTGGAGCTGATTCCGACGCCGGAAGCCGATCGCGCGCTGATCGAAACCGTGGCCCACTTTTCGGACGTGCAACTTGGAAAAGGCGTGGTCTTCGCCAAGGACACGCCCAACTTTATCGCCAATCGCATTGGAACCTTTTCCGTGCTGAACGTCATTCGGCTCATGCAGGAGATGGATTTGAGCGTGGAAGAAATCGACGCGCTCACCGGACAGGCCGTGGGATGGCCGCGCTCGGCGACGTTCCGCACCATTGACCTCGTCGGCCTCGACATTCTTGGCCACGTGGTCGGCAACATGACGCAGAACGTCCGTGACGAGCGCAGCGAATTGCAGATCCCGCCATTCTTCCGCCAGATGCTGGAAAGGAAATGGCTGGGCGACAAGACGAAGGGCGGGTTCTATAAGAAGGTGAAATCCGCGGCCAAAGAAGATGAGCGGATGGCGCTGGATTGGAAGACGCTGGAGTATCATCCGCGGCAGAAGCCGAAATTTGCCGCGCTCGACATGGCGAAAAATGTGGACGATACGGGGGCGCGCGTCCGCATGTTGCTCGGACTCGATGGCGGCGCGGCGCAGAAGCCCGATAAGGCCGCAACGTTTTTGTGGACTGCTCTCTCGGAACTGTGGACTTACTCGGCCAATCGTATCCCGGAGATTTCCGATTCCGTGGTGGAGATCGATCGCGCCATGCGCATGGGATTTAACTGGGAACTGGGGCCGTTTGAACTGTGGGACGCGGCTGGCGTGGAAGCCAGCGTCGAACGCATGAAGAAAGACGGGCGTCCGGTGGCGGCCAACGTGGAGAAGCTGCTCGCAGCGGGACGGAAGTCGTGGTACGTGGACGATCCGAAAACTGCGTCGGGAAAACTTTATTTCGATCTGGGCCGCGGGACTTCAAAGCCAGTCGAGGTGCCAGCCGGAGTGTGGTCGGTCGGGGTCGCGAAGAAATCGAATGGCGTGGTGAAGAAAAACTCCGGGGCATCGCTGATCGATCTGGGCGATGGCGTGGGGTGCATCGAGTTCCACTCCAAGATGAACGCGCTCGGGGCGGACATCATCTCGCTGATTCTGCAATCGCTCAAACCTGGCGGGGCGGGCGACGCTTTCGACGCGTTCGTCATCACCAATGACGCGCAGAATTTTTCGGTCGGCGCGAACCTTATGCTCCTGCTCATGTCGGTACAGGAAGAGGAGTGGGACGACGTCGACATGGCGATCCGGCAGTTTCAGGGCATGACGCAGGCCATCAAGTTTTCGCCAAAGCCGGTGGTGATCGCCCCGTTTGGACTCGCTCTGGGCGGAGGCTGCGAAGTTTCGCTGCACGCCGCGGCGCGCCAGCCGCATGCCGAACTTTATATGGGACTGGTCGAAGTGGGCGTGGGACTGCTTCCCGGCGGAGGCGGCTGCAAGGAAATGTTGCTGCGCGCGGTCGATAGCGCGGCATCGATTCGTCCCGACGGGCGAGGCGAGTCGGTCGAACTGATGGAGGCGATGAAGAAAGCTTTCGAGACCATCGCCACCGCCAAGGTTGCGACCTCGGCTAACGAGGCGCGCGGGCTTAATTTTCTCTCGACGTCCGACCGCATCACCATGAACCGTGAGCGCGTACTGTCAGACGCCAAGGCGCGGGCGCTGGAACTTTTCAGAGCCGGGTATGAGCCGCCTGTGATGCGGACCGATATTGCAGCGCCGGGAGAAGGCATTCTGTCTGCCCTGAAAATGGGGGTGTACCTGATGCGCCAGGGCGACTTCATCAGCGATCACGAACTGAAACTCGGGACAAAAATCGCGGAGGTTCTCTGCGGAGGAAATGTTACGCCGGGCACTCCGATCAGCGAACAGTACGTGCTCGACCTCGAGCGCGAGGCGTTCAAGTCACTGTGCGGCGAGAAGAAGACGCAGGAGCGGATTCAGTACACGCTCAAGACGGGCAAGACGCTGAGGAACTGATAGCTTTGCCGAAGGTATTTTCCAAACGGGCGTGCCTTGTCGATCAATAAGGCTTTTTTTATCAATATCATATAGTTGGTTTGGACGGTATTTAGACTCTCCAACCGCCTCTGGTCCAAAATTTAGGCATGCGCCAACACGTATTGACTTACTTAAACTGTAATGTAATATTGTTGGTGTGAGGCTATGTATATGGCATACGTAGAGCCAGCCACTGTTTGGGCTCCAAAAGCATCGATTCGTTCCGTGGAGATTCTCTATAACTCAATTCCCGGAGGGCCAGGCGGCTGGTCTATTGCGCGGGTAAACTGGGAAGATGAGCTCAGACTTGGAATCCGCTGGAATGGTGGCGAGGGGCCCGGGGTTGGAAATCCCCAGTCGCGGGGCAATGCGACGTGGTTCATCCTGCCCGATGAGCTGCAAGATGTGATCTTGAATAAGATTGACGAGCTCGCCACGACCGGCCCAGGGGGCCTATTAGAAGGATATGCGGCGATGGCCAGGGACGTCGAGCGTGAACGCGAAGCGGAAGAATGGTCAGAGGGTCTGATTGGCGATGCATCCACGCAGGGGTGAGGTGTGGTGGGTATCGTTCGATCGCGCAGTTGGAGGGGAAATTCAGAAGACTCGTCCTGCCTTAATTCTGAGCAACAACGCCGCCAATGCCGCTTTGAACCGCGTCATCGTGATCCCACTTACAAGTCAAACGGATAAACTTTATCCCGGCGAAGCGCTGGTTACGGTGAACGGCGAGCCGAGCAAAGCGAAGGCCGACCAAATCTCAACCGCCTCGAAGCAGAGACTTCTCAATAAGCTCGGAAATCTCTCCTTTGCCGATCTTGCGGCTGTGGAAAAAGCGGTTCTTCTTCAATTGGGCATTCGCCGTTGACGCTGCTTCTCACCCGCAATGCAAAGCGATTTACTGCGACAGTGCGTGGTCCACGGAGAACTTGCCTCCACCACGCAATAGCAAAGCCGCCGCCATGGCCAGCACGAGCAGGTGATACTCGAAGCCTTCACCCTTCTGCGTGCCCATCCAGTTCATGAAAAAACCGTTGGGCAGATGGACCATGAAAATCGCTCCGATCATCACCGCGCCAATCCCCAGCGCTGCGATGCGCGTCAACAATCCGACGATCAATCCCAGAGCGCCGAAAAATTGCGCACAGATCACGAGGAACGCAACGGGCGCGGGCATCCCCGCGTGGGTAAAGAACCCCATGGCCGCGTGAAATCCGGGACCTCCGAACCATCCCAGCATCAGTTGCGCGCCGTGCGCGAAGAATACCACGCCCAGAACGAGCCGCAGAGTGGTGAGAGCCACGTCGTTACTTGTGCCTAACAGTCGCTTCATTCTCGTTTTCCTCCTGCGGGAACGCGTGTCCCCCGATCATCGTTACAACAAATATTCTGTTCGATTCCCTTCCCGCCTTTCCGATGCAGTTTTTCTCAGTTACGCATGCTAGCCGCTCCGCGGCTGCTGTCCAAGTGCGTGGAGTGGTCCGCCCACTGGCTCCCGGAAGGCCGGCAGCCGCCATCTGCGGCGTATAATCGCTGGTTAGACTTTGCAAAGGACGGTAGATAGCAATTATGACGGCGACGAACGGCAGTTCCGCGAACGGAAATAACGGCAACGGCTTCCACACTCCTCCTCAACCTCGCGCCGAGTGGCTGGCCAGGCGCAAAGCGGAGAATAAGGACGGCAA
>JBEKOW010000002.1:0-54339 GCA_049521375.1 Terriglobales bacterium | reverse complement strand
TTTTCTGATCAGTCCGCCCTGCCGCTGAAACGTGCCTCGCGCCTCGAATGTTCCGCCTTCGTCGAGCATGAGTGGCTCAGAGATCTCGCCCCGGGCGCAATCGAATTCGAGTACCGCGCCGCCCGGAGTGACTCGCATTTCCAGGTCGCGGCCGCCCCAGACTCCGGCGCTTACCGTCGCTTCTTTGGGATGAGTTAGAGACTGGGCGACAGCGGGATGGACCATGGATGCCGCGATCAAGAGGACCGAGAGCAATGTTCCGACTGAGCCTCGCGTATTAGTTCGTATTCGTCTCGCGAGCCGCTCGGCGGACCCTTGCCGCGGGAGTGATCGAAAGAATCGCTTTTTTGATGTGAGATTCATCACAGCCAGCTTGACAGCCCAGTGTATACTTCTCCCCGTTGGGAGCTGAACGGAATTCCGGGTTGCTCCCAGGCACCGACTGCTTCCCGCAGCTGCGTCCCTTCCGAACACCGTAGCCCAATCGCAAGCTCGAGTTCACACAATCCAATTACGCCTGGCTATGGCGTCATAAGGTGGAGATGATGACGAAGAGGATCCCGCTTGGAGTGTGGTGTGTGCTATTGATGGCATTCATCACCATATCGGCCTTATTTTCCTATGCGCGTGGAGCCTCCGATCCGGTTTCGGCCGGTCGGATTACGCAGCAGATTGACGAAAGTAAAGTGGTGAGGCTCGCGGGCAACACGCGCCCGGAGGCAAAAGCTGACTACGATCGCGGCCCGATTTCGGACAGCTTCGACGTCGACCACATGCTGCTTGTTCTCCAGCGGTCTCCCGAGAAGGAACGGAAACTCAACACACTGATCGACCAGCTCAACGACAGGAAGTCCCCAAACTTCCACCACTGGCTCACGCCGGAAGAATATGGCGAGTTCGGCGTGGCGCAACAGGATATCGATACGATCGTCGGCTGGCTCGAGTCGCATGGTTTTCGCGTCAACCAGATTTACCAAAACCGGATGCTGATTGATTTTTCAGGCACGGCGGGTCAGCTCCGAGAAGCGTTTCACACTTCCATCCACCAACTCGATATCAACGGTGAGCAGCATGTCGCCAACATGAGTGATCCAGAGATCCCGGCGGCGCTGGGGCCTGTGATTAAGGGGATTGCCTCCCTAAACGACTTCAAGCCGCACCCGATGTACAAGTCGAAGGTGCAATACACGCAGACTAGCAATTGCGGTAGCCGCACGACTGATCCCAATCCCTGCTATGACGTCACGCCGCAGGACAACGCAGTTATCTACAATTTGAACGCACTTTGGAACGCCGGCTATTCGGGACAGGGCCAGACGATCGCCGTAGTTGAAGACACCGACACCTACAACGGCACGGGTGACTGGACTACTTACCGTTCTACCTTTGGCCTGAGCGGCTACACATCGGGGAGTTACACGCAACTGCATCCTGGTTGCAGCGATCCAGGCACCAACGGCGATGACGGTGAAGCAGCCATTGACGTTGAAGTGGCCAGTTCGTTCGCGCCGAGCGCCGCTATTGAGAACATCGCGTGCCCGTCGGGTACGTTCACTTTTGGGGGACAGATTGCGCTGCAAAATCTTATTAACGAACCTGCACCTTATCCAGGAGTCGTGAGCGTCAGTTACGGCGTTTGCGAGGCCGCCAACGGCACCGGAGGAAATGCACTCTTCTACAACACCTACCAGCAGGCGGCGACGCAAGGCATCTCGGTTTTCGGAGCCTCGGGCGACGAAGGGCCGTCCAGTTGTTCCAACGACTTCACAACTATTGGTGCCGAGTACGATGTCACGAGCCTAGGCGTCAGCGGATGGACTGAAACGCCCTACAACGTAGCCGTGGGAGGAACCGATTTCGAAGATACCTATAACGTTAAAGAGGCTGGTGCTTCCTTCAGCACCTACTGGAACTCCACAAACAGTGCGTCGTACGGTTCGGCTAAACAGTACATTCCAGAGATTCCATGGAACGATTCCTGCGCCAGCGCACTGATCTCGGAGTATGTCTTGGGCAGCTTCACTACTTATGGTTCTTCTGGCTTTTGCAACAACGCGAACGGCGACAAGACAACAAACTACCTTATTTCCGGTGCGGCCAGCGGAGGCGCCAGCAATTGCGCTACGGGAGCGGCGGGCGCCAATCAGACCTCTTACCTCATTACCCAACCGCAGTGCCAGGGATACGCTAAACCTTCGTGGCAATCCGCATATGGTGTACCCAGCGATGGAGTCCGCGATATTCCGGACGTTTCATTGTTTGCGGCGAACGGTATCTGGGGGCACTACGAAGTAGTGTGCTGGTCTGACCCCTCGTATACCTCGGCTGGAGCGGCTTCCTGCAGCGGCGCCCCGAGCACATGGTCAGGATTCGGCGGAACCTCGGTGGCATCTCCCTCCATGGCAGCTATCCAGGCCCTGGTCAATCAAAAAACGGGCGAGAGCTGGGGGAATCCAAATCCCATTTATTACCAGATCGCGCAGGCCGAGTACGGCACTCAGGGTGGTAGTTTCCTTGGCAGTTCCTGCAACTCGAGCGGCAGCGGCGGTCCAGCCAGCACATGTGTTTTCAATGATGTAACGCAGGGCGACATCGACGTGGCATGCGAGGATAATGGTACTACCGAAGAAGCGCACTGCTACAAGCCAACCGGTACGCGCGGCGTGGACAGCACGGACAATGTCACCCAAGCCACGATGATCAACGGCGGCACGGGTTACACCTCCGCTCCCACGTGCACCATCGCGGGCCCGACCAACAAGTCGCCTTACAAATCGCCGACCGGTTCAACCCTCTGGGCGGGAGGCACCCAGGCCGCCTGCACCGCAGCTTTTAACAGCGGGACAACCACAGCCGTCTGGAGCATGGTGATCGAATCCGCCACTGCGGCGGGCGAACCGATCACGCTAACCAACTATAACGGCACCGTTTCTAATACGTACACGTTAACCGGGGCCAGCACCACGGCAATATGCACAGCATTGGCAGCGTCGATCAACACCGGCACTCTCGCAACGGCGAGTTGCTCGAGCAGCACAGTAACGGCAACTGCGAAAACCCCTGGGTACGCCGGCAATTTTACAGTTAGCTGGGGTACTGGTTTCAACTTTGCAGTTAGCTACGTCCAAATCACAAACACCACCCTTGGCCAAGGCCCCGGCTATGTCAGTGGTATCTCAATCACGACCGCGGGCTCAGGCTATCAGCCCGAAACTCCGATCACGCTAACGGGCGGCGGAGGAACTGGCGCGATCGCGGTTGCGAACACCAGCCCGGGGACCGCGGCGCAGTCCTACCAGCCGGCATACGGAGCCGCGCCCGGCTACGACATGGCTACCGGACTGGGCAGCGTCAACGCCTACAACCTGGTCTGTTCGAGCGCGTGGGGTTCCACGTGCCAGCAATCGCAGACCATTACGGCGACGACGGCGCCTCCTTCGAGCGCGGTCTACGGTTCAACCTTCCCGGTTGCAGCCACGGCCAGTTCGGGTTTGACGCCGGCATTCACCGCGTCCGGCGGATGCAGCGTTGTCGACGACGGCAACGGAAGCGCGACCTACACCATGACGAGCGGCGTCAGCAGTTGCTCGGTCATCATCAAACAGGCTGGCAATGGCAGCTATTCGGCTGCACCCACGGTCACGGACAGCGTCACCGCTACGCAGGCACTGCTCACGGTGAGCGCAAACAACGCCAGTATGAATTATGGCGATGCTGCGTTCCCCTCGTTCAGCGCCAATATCACGGGCTACACCAACGGCGATGGCAGCTCCGTAGTATCGGGCTCTCCGTCGTTCAACACGAACGCGTTGCTGACCTCAACTCCGGGGCAGTACACGCTATTCGTCACCCAGGGGACGCTGGCGGCTACGAACTACACATTCACGTTCGTCAATGCTTTCCTGACCATCGGACAGGCAAATCCGACGGCAACTCTGGCGGCGAATCCGGCCACGATCGGTACAGGGGACAGCACGACCCTGACCGCAACCGTGACAGGTTCTCCGAACGGAGTCGCACCGACGGGCAGTGTCACGTTCTACCTCGGCCAAACGGTGCTTGGAACGGGCTGTCTGGGCGGCTGCTCGCAGCAAGACGGCAAGTCCAACCACAGGCGTATCGTCACCGAGGCTATTCTGGCCAAGGGCAGAAAAACGCTGAACGGGCTCGGACCGGAATATCCGGGCGTAGCTTCGACCGCGACGCTGGTCGTCAGCGGCACAACCCTGTCGCTCGGCGCCAACAGCATCACTGCCACTTACGCCGGCGATACCAACTACGTGACCGAACCGACCAATGGCAGCACCGTGACCGTCGATTCTCCGGGTCTCTACGCTCCGGCGACTTCTACGCTTAACGGCAACACGGCCACCTTCAGTTGGTATGGATGGCCGGGAGCTACCGCGTACTGGATCGACATCGGCAACGTTGCCGGTGGCAACCAGTACTACCAGTCGGGTAGCCTGCCAACGTCCACCGAATCGGTGAACGTGAACTCCCTGCCGCTCGATGGCAGCACGGTTTACGTCACCCTCTACTACTTCACCAACGGATCGTGGGTGAGCAATCCTTACACCTTCACGGCCTACAACAACGCCAGCAATCTGGGAGTGGTCACGTCGCCCGCTCCGAATTCGAATTTGACCGGCAGCAGCGTGACCTTCACTTGGACGGCTGGCTCGACCGCATCCGCTTACTGGATCGATGCCGGCAGCGCGCCTGGCGGCAACCAGTACTACCAGTCGGGCAACCTGGGCAACGTGCTCACGACTACGGTGAGCAATCTACCCATCACTGGCGGCACGGTCTACGTGACGCTGTACTCGCTGGTGAGCGGACAATGGCTCAACAATGCGTACATCTACACGGGGTATAACCAGGCGGCAGCTGGTGGAGTGATCACGTCGCCAATGCCGGGCGGAACGCTGGTTGGCCCCACCCAGACATTCATATGGTCGCCGGGTATGGGCGGCGCAACGAACTACTGGCTGGACGTGGGAAGTACTCCCGGTGGCAACCAGTACGAGCAATCGGGAGCGCTGGGTGATGTGACGACTACAACGGTGAGCGGATTGCCGACCGATGGCAGCCCGGTCTATGTCACTCTGTACTCTCTGATCGGCGGCGTGTGGTCGGCCAACGCCTACACCTATACGGCGTTCAGCGCGAGTAGCGGATTGGCCGTCATGCAGACTCCATCTCCGTCAACCACGCTAAGCGGCAACCAGCAAACATTCACGTGGAGTGCGGGCTCCGGAGCCACAGCGTACTGGCTGGACATCGGGTCAGGACCGGGTGGCAACCAGTACTACCAATCCGGCAACCTGGGCACGGCGCTGACGACGACGGTATACAGCTTGCCGGCGGATGGCAGCACCATCTACGTGACGCTGTACTCCTACGTCGGCGGACAGTGGCTTAACAACGCTTACACCTATACCTCGGGAAATTAAGATCGAGCCCTGGGAAAAAAAGCAGGGAAGAGGGCACGGACTCCGGTTCGTGCCCTTCTTTCTACGCTGAACGGCGCGCCCGCTGCCGATTCTGCTTGACAGTGCCATCGGTACTGCTGAGAATAGTGGTCCAGAGCCGTACCCTTCCGCGCGAATACCACGACGGCTTCTCCCAAAAAGTGCGCAACCCTCTGCGTCTGCGCAAGGAACGGCCTGTCTGCCAGATTGCAGCGGCCGGATGCTGAAGTCTTCTTTGTCGAAGTCGAGTCCAGCCGCCAGGGAGAAAGCGCAAGCTGGCCACCGGAGTCCGCCGGCAAACGGGAGCACTATCTACGTAACCGTATTTCGTTCGTCGGAGGGCAGTGGCTAAGTACGGCCTCGACTTACGTTTCAGGTCCGTAGAATTGTCAACATAAGTAAACGAGAGCGCCGGTCCCGGATCGGCGCTCTCGCTACTAAATCAGTTGAGTTGCGGCCGAATGGATGGCCCAGCAGTGGGGGATACTTTGGATTAGTTCGTTTTTCGTCGACTTTTTTGTTGACGGCAAGTTACGTCTCGATGACAATATTAGTTCTGCAGCATGTTCCGGCCGAATCGTTTTGCCAAAAAGAAATCTTGAGTTTGCTCTGTTCCGTGTAGGTAATGAGGGGGACTGAGCACGATCGGGGCGACTGCCGTCCAAAGCTGAATTGCTTTGCCCTTCGGAAGGGGGTAGGGCGACAACGCATGGCAGCAGTCGCCCCGTTGTATTTCGCGCGATTCTTTCTGCGCTGCATTTTTTCGCATAACTGTGCACCCTTTTCTCAACCTTGGATTTTTCTTCTCGTTTTGCGATTTTTATTGTTGACACCACCCGCACTACCTTCTAGGATTCTCCCGCCTACCATTTGAGCAGAGTTATTCCTTCCGAACTGCACCTGGCCAGGTGTTTGTAATTCCAAGTGACTCAATAAATCTATTGTTTGATCCGGCTTCAGCGCCCGCGCTACGGGTATGCCCCATCTTCGAGGAGAGCCTCATGAGTATTTCTCGCGTCCGCGTTTTTGTGTCTCTAATCGCATTGTTGGTTGTGTCCCTTCTGTTAACGCCCGCGATGTTCGCCCGCGTGACGACGAGCGTGGCACCCACGCCGCGCGTCACCAAGAAGGTTGATGCCACCCAACGTACGGCTATTCCCGGCCACGTATCGGCAGCGGTGAAGATGGCAAATGATCTCGGCCGCCAGCATCCCGACACACCTTCTCCGGGCATGCTGATGATCCTGAAATCCAGCGAAGAGCAGAAGCGCGAGATCCGCAAGGTTATCGACGAACAGCAGGATAAGCGTACGGTGAACTACCACCAGTGGGTGACGCCGGAGGAATTCGGCGAGCACTTTGGCGTGCACGATTCCGACATCGCCAAGATTTCAGCCTGGCTGCAGTCCGAGGGCTTCACCGTGGACGAAGTCAGCAAAAGCAAGCGGGTCATCAAATTCAGCGGCAACATTGGCCAGGTCGAGCACGCATTCCAGACCGAGATGCACCTTTACAGCTACCAGGGCGAACTTCACGTCGCCAACAACAAAGAAATCAGCGTTCCCGAAGCGTTCAGCAAGGTGGTCGGCGGCGTCACGCTCAATAACTTTTACCGTAAGGCCAGCTTTGATCGTCACAAGATGATCAAGTTCGGCCCGAAGTACACATCCAGCAGCTCCGTGCACTACGTAGGCCCGGCGGACTTTGCGACCATTTACAACACGGCTCCGCTGCTCGCGCAGGGGATTACGGGATCCGGCGAGACGATCGCGATCGTGGGTCGCTCCGACATTCTGATGAGCGACGTGGAGAGCTATCGCCAGTTGTTCAATCTTCCTCCCAACGATCCGACCTTTATTCATGCCGGTCAGGATAACGGCACGCAGCCGGGCGATGACGGCGAGTCCGATCTGGACGTCGAAATTTCCGGCGGCATGGCCCCGAGCGCCAAGGTCGATTTTGTCATCGGCACGCCGACCTTCCTGGTGGACGGCATCACGAACTCGATCGAATACATTGTGGAGAACAATCTCTCCGACATCATGAGCATCAGCTACGGCTCGTGCGAAGCGGTCGAAGGAGTGGGGGGGAACGCATTCAATAGCCAGGCGTTCGAACAAGCGGCGGCGCAAGGCATCAGCGTGTTCATCGCCTCCGGCGACAATGGCCCGGCGGAGTGCGACGATCAAAACGACTCCCTGGAAGTCCTGGGCTATGCGGCAGGCGCCGAGTCTTCGACGCCTTACAGCGTTGCGGTCGGCGGCACGGAGTTAGCCGGTGAGTGCGCGACCTTCGGAGTTGGCTGCAGCCAGTCGAACTATGCCAAATATTGGGGGACTTCGACGAATGGCTATTATCTGAGCTCGGCTCTTGAATACATCCCCGAGGTTCCTTGGAATGAAGGCAAGGGGTCGATCTCGAACTCCGACGCCTCCAGCAGTCTTAGCGGATTGTGGTCAAGCAGCGGCGGCATCAGTTCGTACTACATGAGGCCTTCGTGGCAGATGGGCGCCAATTCAGCGATCCTTGCGTCGTCGACGGATCCGTCCTACGCCAGCTATTTGTCGGGCTCGGGCGGCAGCATTACCGTCACAGGCGGCAATTGGGTCGCGGGCGTCACGCTCACCAACCCCGGCAGCGGTTACACCGCCTCCACGACCACGGTGACGTTTAGCGGCGGCACATGCACAACAGCCCCCGCAACAGGAGCCACGGCCAACATCAGCGGCGGTGCGGTAGCATCGAGCGGAGGCTTGGCGTCGATTAACTTCGCCTTCGGTACGCAGGGTGGAACTGTGACGGCCGGCCAAGGCCTCAACTGCACCGTAGCCCCCACCGTGACGTTCGGAGCAGCGCCGGCTGGAGGAACAACTGCGACCGGTACAGTAGTACTTGGGCCGATGATTCAGACCCAGCCGCTGGTCGCGGGCGTGCCACACCGCTTGACTCCAGACTTCGCATTGAACGCGGCGGACGGACACGATGCCACACTGTTCTGCAGTGAAGGCGCGTGCGAGTTCACCACCACCAACGGGCAAAACACGATTTCGGACGCGGGCCTCGTCGGCGGAACTTCCGTCGCCGCGCCCAGCATGGCCGGAATCCAGGCGCTGATCAACCAGTACAATGCCGTCAATAACCCCGAACCCGGCAATCCCACTGGACGCCAGGGCATGCCCGGCTACGTCTACTACGGATTGGCTGCGGCGCAAAACGATACGACTTGCGCTGCGTCGGCTCTGGTTCCGCCCAACTCGGCGAACACGACCAGTTGCGCCTTCCAGGATATTCAGGCTGGCAACACCTACATCTGCGGCACTTCCACTTGTACGAGCAGTTCCGGCACGAAGATTGGCTGGCCGGCTGGCGTGGGCTTCGACCTGGCGACAGGCTTGGGCTCGGTGAACGCCTACAACATGGCGACGCAGTGGAGCAGCGTGGTGTTTAACAGCACCAGCACGACACTCAACGCTCCCGTACAAAGTTGCAGCGGCCACGGCTGCGCAGTAACTCTAAGCGGAACCGTCTCGGGCACGGGCACACCCACCGGCGATGTCGCTTTCATCGTCAGCCAGGGAGAAATCGGCGACCCGGTAAATCAGACTACGGGAGCGTTTGTCTATCCGGGAGCGTTCGCCACCTTGAGCGGAGGAAGCTTCAGCGCCACCCTCAACAATCTGCCCGCCGGAGTGAACTACAACATCACGGCGCGCTACGGGGGCGACGGCACGAATGCCTCTAGTGTATCGAGTCCGCAGGCAATATCCGTGAGTTCGGAGCCGGTCACAATCACGATCACTCCGGGTGTGATCAATTTACTGACTTGCACCATTACAAACGGCAGCACGTTTACCTATGGCCAGTTCATCTGGGCACAAGTCAGCGTCGCGGGCGTTTCGGGATATGGCGTGCCGACGGGCACGGTGACCATCACCGACTCCATCAATGGTGGGCTCACGAATAACGTCACAACCGTCACGCTCGATCCGAACGGCAACGGGTATCTGGTAGCAGGCAACGTTGGAACAGCCAGCAACTCGTGCCTCTACGACTACCTCTTCTCGCAGGCGCCGATGTTCTCGGGCGGCACGCACAGCGTGAGCGCCACCTATTCGGGGGACAACACATTCCAATCCGGATCGGCGGCCACTCCGGCGTCGATTACGGTCTCCCAGATCGCCACTGCACCGACTCTGGCCGCCGGCGCAACTCTGATCACGTCAGGGACGGCAACGAACCTTTACGTCGCTTTCCCGACGGTCACCGCTCTCTCGGCTGGATCGCTCACGCCGGGCGCTTCCGGGCCAACGGGAACCGTGACATTCACAGATACGACAACCTCGACCGTACTCGGAACCGCAACCGTCGTTCCGAGCGTCACCTATGTCGGAGGCAGCAGCAGCGCTTATCCGAGTTGGACCTACGCGGCCTCCGCGTTGGGATCGGTAACTGGCATCACCACTACGGGCGCCAATTCCATTACGGCTACCTACTCCGGTGATTCCAACTACAACGGGACGACGACGACGGCGGCAACGGTCACCGTGGGAACAGGCACGGCAACCACCACCACCGTGACCTCGAGCGCCAACCCGACGACCATCAACGGGCGTCCGACGTTCACCGCAACCATGACGGGAGCGCCCACGGCAGGCACAGTTACCTTCTACGACGCCACCTACGGCCTCACGCTGGGAACTGGAACGGTGGGTACCGCTCACACGGCTACATTCCGGCCGGCGTCGGGCTATCCATTCCTCGGAGGTTCGCATAACATCGTCGCGCAATTCGGCGGCAATGCGACCTTCATGGCGAGCACGTCCGCAGCTTTGGTCCAGACGGTAACCAAGGGAGCGGGCGCTGTCCTCCTGGCAGGCAAGCAGGCTGACGTCAGTGGCAACACCTACACGTTCTCCGCCGTATTCACTCCGAGCCCCAGCAGCACCGGCTTTGAGCCAACGCTGGGAGTCATGACGTTCTATGACGCCGTCAACGGTGGCACCGCTACCGCGATTGCCACAGCCGTGCCCAACGATGTGTATGCATCCCAAGGCGGGTATGGCCTGTGGACGGCATCCGGCTCCGCCACGCTTTCCACTCCTGGGACGCACGTCATCACCGCCCAGTACAACGACGTCAATTACCTCTCGGCCGTTTCGAACTCGATGACCGTCTACGTGACCAATACCGGTAACGCCAACGGGCTGTACTTCCCGTTGCCGGGCAGCACGTTGGGTTACACCGGGTCAACGGTGTACAAGTGGTTCCCGAATGCGGCGAACGCGGCCGGTTCTTACTTTCTGGAACTTGGTTCCACGCCGGGTGGCCACGATTATTACCAGTCGGGCAACCTTGGCAACGCGCTTACGGTATCGGTCGCCAACAGCGTTCTGCCGATCAATGGCAGCACGGTTTATGCGACGCTGTACTACCTGGTGCATGGTGTCTGGCAAAATGTGCCTGCAACCTACACCGCCTACACCGGCACAGCGGCCGCCATTACTTCGCCCACACCGAACTCAACCTTAACTGGCAGCAGCGCAACCTTCACCTGGACCGCGGGCACCAACGCGACGGCATACGGTCTGAATATCGGCAGCGCTCCGGGAGGAAACCAATACTATTCCTCGGGCAGCCTCGGCAACGTGCTCACCAAAGCAGTGACGGGTCTCCCGACGGACGGCAGCATGATCTACGTGACGCTGTTCGCGGATGTGAACGGCACGTGGCTCACCTATCCCTACACCTACACGGCGTTCAATGCGGGTGCTGCGCAGGGCGTTCTGACGAGTCCGACTCCGAACTCGACTCTGACCGGCAGCACGGTGACATTCAACTGGACGGCCGGTTCGGGTGCAACAGCGTACGCCATGGACATCGGCAACGTTGCTGGCGGCAACCAGTACTACCAGTCCGGTAATCTGGGCAACGTACTGACCACCACGGCAAACTCGCTACCCACAAACGGCAGCACGGTTTACGTCACGCTGTACTCGCTGGTAGGCGGCAACTGGCTCAACACGGGCTACACGTACACAGCGTTTAACCTGGCCGGAGCCAGTGGAGTGTTGACGACTCCGATGCCGGGTACCACGTTGACCAGCGGCACGGTAACGTTCAGCTGGACAACGGGCGCGGGTGCGTCGGCTTACTGGCTGGACATGGGAAACACCCCCGGCGGGAGCCAGTACTTCCAGTCTGGCAACCTGGGTAACGTGACCTCTACGATCGTAAGCGGATTGCCAACGGACGGGAGCATGATCTATGCCACGCTCTACTCGCTGGTGGGCGCAAACTGGGTGGCGAATGCTTACACCTACACCGCATTGAATGCGACCAGCGGGCTGGCGGTCGTCTTTTCGCCGGTCAACCTTTCAACGATCACTGGAGGCTCAGTGACGTTCAGCTGGACTGCGGATCCGAATGCTTCCGCATACTGGGTGGATGTCAGCAACGTTACCGCGGGCGCAAACGATCTGGATCAATCCGGAAACCTGGGCAACGTACCCAACTACACGATCTACAACCTGCCGCAAGATGGCAGCACGATCTACGTCACCCTGTACTCGTATGTGGGAGGCCAGTGGCTGTATACATCCACCAGCTACATCTCCGGCTCCGGCGACGGACCGAAGGGGACCAAGCACGGAAAACGGTAGCGGCGAAACACTCGACCATCAGTGGGGCACGGGCTTCGGTCCGTGCCCTTTTTTGCGATTAGAGTAGATGTGTCACGATAGTTTTCAGCGCGTGAGAAGAGGTACATAAGGACTTGAACCTGAAGTGGATCAATCTACGGAAATGCCGGCCTTGTTTTTCTGCCAGCTTTCCGGGCTCCCATCTTGGGATCGTTCTACTCTGGATGGCGCTGGCTGCAACGTTTAGTGTCGGGGGTCAAACACTCGCGCAGAATGTCGCGGTCCCCAAGGGCCCATCGCTCGACCCGTCATCCCATAATTCCCCCCTGTCAACGGAAGATCGCCTTGGGGCCCCAGGTTGGTGGCCCACCAAAGGCGACCGTCCGCGCAGTGAATACCTGGGCCCGGCGGTCTGCCTCTCCTGCCACGAGCTTAAAGACACCTATAAAGATTCGGCAATGTTCCACGCGGCAGTGCACGTTGCGAATGCCGGCAGTCTCCACGAGGCACAGGATCGCCTGACCTTCAAGATTGGCGCATACACATACCGCATCACCAACGCTCATGGGCGTCCCACTTTGAAGGTCAGCAAAGGAGCGGCGTCGGATTCCGCGGTTCTGCTCTGGGCATTTGGAATGGGAAGAATCGCCCAGACTTACGTCTACGAAGAAAATGGGCGGCTGCGCGAAAGCCATTTGTCGTTCTACACGGCGCTGCAGGGGCTCGACATCACACCAGGACATCCGCGCACAGAACCTCCCAGCCTCGACGAGGCCGCGGGGAGACTGGTTCCGGACAAGGAAATCCGCCGTTGTTTCGGCTGTCACACCACGGCGTCGACGACGAAAAGTGGTTTCGACCCCCGTACGCCTTTTCCCGGCGTGACCTGCGAAGCGTGTCACGGTCCCGGAGCCCGGCACGTTGCGGCAATGAAATCGGGAAACTACGACGCCGGAGTGAGAGCGATCCTGAATCCCCTGCAATTGCACCCCGTGGCCTCGGTCGATTTTTGCGGAGCCTGCCATCGCACCTCGCGGGATGTCGAGTTGGATAGCCCAGTCCGAAGAGCAACGCTGAATGTCCGCTTTCAACCCTACCGCCTCGAAAACAGCCGGTGCTGGAAAGAAGGGAAAGGAGACGCTCGCATCACATGTCTTTCGTGCCACGACCCACACCTGCCCCTGGCTACCGACCCGGCATCGTACGATTCAACCTGCATGCACTGTCACCGCGCCGCGGGGGCGGAAGCGAAAGAAACAAGGGCCGACAAAAGCATCCATGAAGCCGACACCGGCATTAATAAAGATGATGAGCGCACCGCGTGTCCGGTCGGCGTGAAACTGTGCGTCACCTGTCACATGCCGAAATTCAAGAATCCGCTGCTGCATACCACATTCACCGATCACTGGATTCGTATCGCTCCGCCCGGAGCGCCGTTGCCGGATTGAACCATGAGGCCTGGTAAACAAATCCCGAAACCACGGAGCGTAATCCGCAGCAGGCCAGATCAGAAGCTCCGCGGGACTTCCGGGGTGCTTCGCCCGCGAAACCTTATTGCTGTCTTATCAGTTCTAGTTGCAGTGGTCACCATCACGCTCTACCTGCCAGCCACGGGAAACTCGTTCGTGGTCTTCGATGATCGCGATTACGTCACAGAAAATCCCTACGTTCACGACGGACTGAGTTGGAACACGATCAAGTGGGCGTTCACATCTACCGCGGCAGCGAATTGGCATCCGCTCACATGGCTCTCGCACGCCTTCGACTACCAACTGTTTGCGCTGAATCCGGCGGGCCATCATCTGGATAGCGTTTTGATCCACGCCATCAACGCAGTCTTGTTGTTTCTGCTCTTAGCCTGGATTACAAAACGCATGGGACCAAGCCTGCTGGTCGCGGCATTGTTTGCCTTGCATCCCATCAATGTGGAGTCGGTGGCCTGGGTCGCGGAGCGCAAAAACGTACTCTGCACCCTGTTCTTTTTTCTGGCGATCGGAGCCTACGCCTGGTACGCGCAAAAACCGGAATGGCGCCGCTACCTGCTCGTAGTCGCACTGTTCGCCGCGGGACTGGCGGCCAAACCGATGGTCATCACACTGCCGTTCGTTTTATTGCTACTGGATTATTGGCCTCTTGAAACAATGCAGCGGCATCCCGGCTCGCCCGAGCATGTCAAGCGGCTCCCGTTCGCAAAGTTGCTCCTGGAGAAACTGCCCTTGCTGCTTCTTTCCGCTGCGAGCGCACTGATCACTTTGAAGGCGCAGCACAATGCGGTGCGCAGTTTCGAAGAGTTCCCGCTCTCCATTCGGATCGAGAATGCCGTCGTGGCGTATGGCTTATATCTCTGGAAGATGTTGTGGCCGGCGCACCTTGGGTTCTATCCCCATTCGCTCTTCGCTCCTCCCGCGTGGCAGGTGATCGTATCCGCGCTGGTTTTGCTAAGCGGCACCGCATTCGTCATTGTCTTCCGCAGCCGAGGCTACCTCCCGGTGGGATGGTTCTGGTTCCTGGGCACGCTGGTTCCCGTCATTGGCCTGATGCAGGTCGGGGAAGCCTCCATGGCCGATCGCTATGCCTACATCCCGCTGATCGGCATTTTCATTATGATCGCCTGGGGCTTTGAGGAAGTGGCGGACGCACAAAGGCTTCGCACAACGTGGAGGGTAATTCCCGCATTGGTTGTTCTGATCGCGCTGGGTATCGTAACCTCCCGCCAGATAACTTTCTGGGCAAGCGAATACGACGTGTGGGCCCACACGCTCGCGGTCGCGGAGGATCCCTTCGCCCACAACGCAGTGGGCGCTGCGCTTATGGATCCGGATGCAGCCCTGACCCAGCGCGACTTGGAGAACTTCAATACAGCGCAGAAGCGGATGGACGAAGCCCGCCGCCATTTCGAGCGCGCCGCGGAACTCCGCCAGCCACTCGCGCAACAGGATCCTGAACGGTACTTGCCGTATCGGGCAGGGACTCTAACCAACCTGGCAGGGGTAGATCGGCAACAGAACCGGCTGGAAGATGAACGTCAACATCTCGAGAGCGCTCTCCAGATCTACCGTCAGCTCGCCCCGCAGAATCCGAATGCGTACCTGTTCTACCTCGCGAGCACTCTCAACAACCTGGGCTTTCTGGATTGCCAGCAGCACCGGACGGACGAGGCGCGCGCGCACTACGGGGAAGCGCTGCAGGCTTACCGTCAACTCGCGCAGCGAAATCCGAATGCGTATCTGCTCGACATGGCGACGATGTTGAACAATCTGGGAAACCTGGATGGGCGCGAGAATCGGCTCGATGAAGCTCACCAGTACTTCGAGGAAGCCTTGCACTCTTATCCGAAATTCGCGCAGCAGAGTCCGGCCCTGTACCTGCCCGACATGGCGACGACGTTGAACAATCTGGGGAACCTCGATTTGCTCCAGAACCGGCCAGACGATGCGCGCCAGCATTTCCAGAAATCTTTGGAATTACGCCGTCAATTGGCGGAGCAGAACCCCGACAAGTACTTGCCGGATGAAGCGCGCACTCTGAGCGATCTGGCGTTCCTGGAACAAAATCAGAACCGCACACAAGAATCACGCGCCCACTACCAGGAAGCCTTGAACCTCTTTATGAAGCTGGCGCAGAGCGACGGCAAATATGCCGGCAATGTTGCCCGCATCGACGCGATCCTCAAACAACTCGCACCGGCCCCGCGCTCAGAATTGGCTCCATGAAATGAGCCCCATAGAGACTAGGCGGGACGAGCGCCCGGTTACGGCGTTACCGAAAACACCGTGCCCTCGCTGTATTCTCCTCCCGTGCTCGTAGTGCCATAGAGCATGGTTCCGTTAAGCAACAGTCCTGCGGTCGGATTGCCTCCGTCGCTGCCGCCCGTGAAACTCCAGAGCACGGTTTCAGGCCAGGGGACCGTCTTGGCGGGCACGAGTTGGAAGACGACGCCGGAGTTAGTGCTGCCAACTCCCGTTGTGCCGTAGAGATTCCCTTTCGTATCGGCGACTACACCATAGCGCGCATAAGATCCGTCGGCGCCTCCCGTGAAGCTATAGAGCACACTTTCCGCCCACGGGCTTCCGGTTTTTCCCGGAGTCAATTCGAAAACAGTGCCGTATCCGCTGCCTCCGCCGAGTCCGGTCGTGCCGTACAAGGCTGTCTTGATGAAGATCACCCCGGCGTAAGGCTTGCCTCCATCAGCGCCGCCCGTAAAGCCGTAGAGAACTGTATAGGTCCACGCGCCGCCCGCTTTCGCAGGAGGCGTCAGTTCGAAGACTGCGCCCTGTCCCGACGGGCCTCCGTCCAGAGTCGTGCCATAAAGACTGTTCGTCTTAAGGGTCAGTGCGCAATAAGGCTTGCCCCCATCGGAGCGTCCCGTGAAGTTGTAGAGAATCGCCTCGGTCCATGGGGAGCCTTTTTTCTTGGGAGGCGTCAACTCGAACACGACGCCAAAGGCGGACGATCCACCGAACGGTGTCGTTCCAACCAGCGAGGTGCCATCAAAGATCACGCCGCTCGAGGGATAGCTTCCGTCGGCCCCCCCCTTGAAGCTGTAAAGGACCGTCTCCGTCCATGCGCCGCCTTGTTTCGCCGGCGGAGCCAGTTCGAAGACTGTGCCGTAGCCGTTCGCGCCGCCGCTGGCCGTGGTGCCGTAAATGGCCCCGGACTTCATGACCAGTCCCGATTGCGGGCCCGAGCCGTCGCCAACCGATGCGCCCTGGAAACTATAGAGCACGGTCTGCGTCCACACGCCACTTTGCTGCGTCAACTCGAACACCGTTCCGCACCCCGAGCCAAGATTGCAATTCGTACTGGCTCCCCCGCCGCCGGTAGTGCCGTAGAGATTGCCAGTTGTATCGGCGACAAGATTCCCGTACGGATTCGACCCGCTGCCGCTTCCGGCAAAGTTGTAGAGAACGGTTTCGGTGGTGGCGGCAGTCGCCGTGACAGCCCTCAGCATCACGAGGAGAACTGCCGAAAGAAGACCAGGAAAGGTCGCAGATCTGGTATAGGCCATGTTGGGTCCTTTAGGGTGCGCTAATTGATATTGCGAATCTGCCGCGGCTCGGAAGACCGCTGCGAGTAACTCGCAATGTGCCGCTTGTTTTCCATACAACGAGACTGTTTTCCGGTACGACGAAATTACGGTACTGCCAGAACACTGACCATGGTCGCGCTTTGCATCGCAGCTTCCAGCGAACGCCCTGCGAGAATCTTGCCAAAGCTGGATGGCACCACCAGGATATCGTCCGCCAGCAGCACCGGGTCGGGCGCTTTCGCAGAGAGAATTTTCTTCAACTGGATTGGTGTCTCCTCCATCCCGGTCGGCGTCTTACGCAGAATCTTTGCGCCTCCAAGCTTCGCCGTGCGGTTCGTGCCGCCAGCCAGCGCAATAGCCTTCAAAACGGTCAGGCTGCCGGTATCCATGAGCAGCGCGCTTGGCCGGCCTACATCGCCAACCACGTAAACTACATCCGCCTTATGCACAATCACGGTGTCGCCGGGAAAAACGGCCACGTTGCTCTCAGGTTGATCCGTGAGATTCCGGCTTAGCGCCACCGTGATGGGTTGGTCCGGCGCGGTGCGATGCGTGACCGTGATGCTGTGGCCTGCCTTCTCGCTGGTGCCGCCCGCCGCCGAGATCAGGTCAAACAGGTGCTGTTGCCCGAGCACCGGGTAGACACCGGGGTGATTCACCTCGCCCAGCACGCTGGCGCCTTGGGAAGTATATTCCGCGACGAACAACGATACCTGGGGATTTTTCAGATATTCGCCCAGTCGCTTCTCGATCAGCGTCTGCGCTTCCTCTGTGGTCAGCCCGGCGACGTGGGTGTATCCGATAAACGGAAAATAGATGTCGCCCTTGCCGGTTACACGAGCCTTGGTGTTGAGTTCAGGCACGTTATAAGCGCTCATCTCGACCAGATCGCCGGGGCCCAAGTGAAGTCCCGAACCGGTGGGGGCAGCGGGTAGGGCAGGGGACTCGTCGACCGCCGACCCGTTGTCAGACGAACTCTGGTCGGCCTGATTTTGGGCTATCACACGGGTCGTAAAAAGTGCACAACAAATGGTGCAGAGGAACAGGGCAGTGCACAGTTTCAGCGTCAGATTTGATTGAAATGAGTGCATTGCCGGGCCTCTCGGATGCCTCCGAGAATCCACCAGTTTAGCACAGTTACCGTGCGACGGATGCAGGAACTATGCGCCCAAATCGGCTCTGATCAAGCCGTTTGGAGATTTCTCGGCATTCCCGCACGGCCTTGGGTAGCATTGCGGAAACACCGCCGGCTCAAGACCACGACAGCAAGCGAGCGCAATTGACATGGAGCACATGAAAGTATGCTTACCGCATGTCCAAGATGATTCAGTTCCGCAATGTGCCCGATGCGCTGCACCGCGCCTTGAAAGCTCGCGCTGCCATGGCCGGTATGTCCCTGTCGGATTATCTATTGGTTGAAATCAGGGAAATTGTCGACAGGCCAACGCTCGCCGAGTTGCGGGACCGCTTGCACACTCGTAAGCCGGTTTCGGCCCAGATCGATACCGCTCTCCTGCTTCAACAGGAGCGCGACGCTCGATGATTGTCCTCGATGCGTCCGCTGAGGTTGACTGGCTGCTTCAGACATCCGAGGGGAAGAGCATTGAGAGGCGAATCTTTTCGGCTGACGAAACGCTCCACGCGCCTCAACTACTGGATCTGGAGGTCACCGAGGTATTTCGGCGCCTGGCATTGCAAGGAGTGATCTCTGTGCATCGCGCTGCCGAGGCAGTCCGTGATCTCCTTGATCTCCGCATCACCCGGTATCCTCATCTCGTGCTCCTGGCTCGCATCTGGCAACTCCGTCACAATTTTTCCGCCTATGACGCTGCCTACATCGTGCTTGCCGAAAAACTTGGAGCTACGTTAGTTACAAGAGATGCTCGGCTCGCATCTGCTTCCGGCCACACGGCACGCGTCGAACTCTTTGGTTAGGAATTCGCACAGCAGACTCGCTAGCTGACAAGACTCGGGCGATAAGGCCAAGGGATAGATCGTTTGGAATCATACCGATGAACGCATTCTGGATTGGATCACTCTCAATTGGCGATTGCCCCTGAGTGGCGACGCACGGCTTCGACAGGCCCAAAGCGTAAATTTTTCGGCCGCCACGCAAAACCTACCTACTCGAGCGTTCTAAAGATGCAACGTTAGCAACGCCTTAGAGATGGCAGCTGACCTGCTTCTCCTTTGGGTAGACGAAGTGGCGCGCAACGGGGCATTCCGGAAAATACTTCGGCCAGAGGTCTTTCCGGATGCCCCTTTGCATTCTCCAGCGATCCCAGTGCAATCGATGCCGTTTCGTCGGCCCCAAAGCCTTTGACTTTTACTTCTGCAATCTGACCTCGAACCTCGCACCTCTGACCTGCGGAACTCAGGCAAGCACAAGCTGTTCCTGTACATCGATCCCAGCCTGGCGGAGAAGCTTGACCACAGCGTCGGCCTTCAGGCGTGAAGCGTCATACGTTACCCTCACCGTTCGCTCTTTCTCATTAAATTGGATGCGCTGAATCCCGTACACCTCGCGGACAGTATCAATGGCCCGCAACTCGTTTTCTCCGGGAGCGGTTTGATAGCGGAAGGCGGCTTCGAGGTAGGTCATTTTATTCTCCCAATTTCATCACATTAATGATCGCTGGCTAAGGTCGATGGACTTCAGTCCTTAAACCGTTGCTTTCTCAAATGCTTCGTTTCTTGAACTCTCCGCTGCTCAACCCCGCGGTCCGAACCAGACCCTTTAGTATCTAATAAGGGTGGAGTTCCGCCAAGAGCCATCTGGCCATTCCACACCGCTCAGATTATGGAACAACATAAGGCGCCACTCGCGGACGCGAGCACGTCCAAAGATCCGGTCTGCGGGATGACCGTCGCCCACGCAACCGCCCGCTTCAAGACGTCCTACGCCGGACAGGAGTATTTTTTCTGCTGCGCCGGATGCATGAAGAAATTCGAGGCGAATCCCGACGGAATCCTGGCAACTCCTCCGAAGCCGATGGGCCCGGCGTTGGTGTCGATCGGCGTAGGCGCCGCACCGAAACCAGTGTCACCGCCAGCAGCCCCGGACGAGCAGATGGAGCGACCAGCACCCTCGCCCCTCCCCTCACGGCAATCCAAAACTGGCAAAGACACGCGCGCCTACGTCTGCCCTATGTGCCCCGAGGTGCGTCAGGTCGGCCCCGGCCCCTGTCCGAAATGCGGCATGGCATTGGATCCCGAATCGCCCGCGCTGCCCGTCTCGAAAACTGAATATACCTGCCCCATGCATCCCGAGATTGTCCGGGCAGAACCGGGAAGTTGTCCGATCTGCGGGATGGCGCTCGAGCCGCGCAGAGTGACCGCCGAAGAAGAAAATCCCGAGCTGCGCGACATGACGCGGCGCTTCTGGATCAGCATAGTGCTGACCGCCCCGCTGCTGGCAATCGCCATGGGGAGCATGATCTTGCCGGGAGCCTTCATGGCATGGAGCTCTGGATTGCCATGGCTCGAACTGGCGCTAGCGACCCCGGTGGTCCTCTGGTGCGGCTGGCCCTTCTTCCAGCGCGGCTGGGCATCCCTCTTGAATCGCAGCACGAACATGTTCACGCTCATCGCGATGGGCACGGGCGTCGCCTACCTCTACAGCGTGGTAGCGACGTTCTTCCCCGGAATCTTCCCCGCCTCCTTTCGCACCATGAGCGCTCGCCCGGATGTTTACTTCGAAGCCTCCGCCGCGATCATCGCGCTGGTTCTGCTAGGCCAGTTGCTCGAGCTACGCGCCCGCAGCCAGACCTCGAGCGCGATTCGCGCGCTGCTCGACTTGAGTCCGAAGATGGCGCGGGTAATAGCCCCCGACGGTACCGAGAAAGACATCCCGCTCGAGCAGGTGAAAGTTGGCGATAAGCTGCGAATCCGCCCCGGAGAAAAGATCCCCGTTGACGGCGTGGTAGTCGACGGAGCAAGCGCAGTAGACGAATCGATGATCACGGGCGAATCGCTGCCGGTTGAAAAGGGAACCGGCGCGGGCGTGATTGGCGCCACGGTAAATGGAACCGGCGCGCTCGTGATGCGTGCCGAGCGAGTAGGCCGCGAAACCATGCTCGCTCAGATCGTGCAGCTCGTGAGCCAGGCGCAGCGCACCCGGGCTCCCATTCAGCGGCTGGCCGACAAAGTGGCGGGATGGTTCGTTCCCGCAGTGATCGGAATTTCTGTTGTGACCTTCATTGCCTGGGCAGTCTTCGGTCCCCAGCCGCGCCTGGCCCATGCCATCGTGAATGCCGTCGCTGTCCTGATCATTGCGTGCCCCTGCGCTCTCGGCCTGGCGACGCCGATGGCGATCATGGTCGGCACCGGCCGCGGAGCCCACGCAGGCGTGCTTATCAGGAACGCCGAAGCCCTCGAGACCATGGAAAAGGTGGACACGATCGTCTTCGACAAGACCGGCACGCTGACGGAAGGGAAGCCCAAGGTGAACTCGATTTCGCCGGCGCAAGACGACCCCGAATTACAAATGCGGCGCGCGGAAAAGATGCGGCGCGGAGAGCCCATGGATGGAGCGGAGCGCGCCGAGCATGGCCGCTCGGTGAATGAACTGCTTCGGCTTGCGGCTAGCGTGGAGCGGGCGAGCGAGCACCCGCTGGGAGCGGCGATTGTGAGAGCGGCTGAAGACCGTAAGCTCACGCTCTCAGAGCCGAAGGACTTCCATTACGAAGTTGGCAAGGGCGTGCAGGCTCTGGTCGATGGAAAACGCGTCGCCGTGGGCAATCGAAAACTCATGGTTGAAGTCGCCGCTCTGGAGCCCACGGGTGCGTTCGCCATCGTTCGTTCACCGGGCGACTCGGTGGTCGAAATGGCGATCGATGGAAAATTCGCCGGCAGGTTTTCCATAGGTGACCGGATCAAGCCTTCCACTCCCGAAGCGATTCGGGCGCTGCGACGCTCGGGCGTTCGCGTCCTCATGCTGACCGGCGACAACAAGTTTGACGCGGAGGCGATCGCAAAGAGGTTGGGAATCGACGAATTCCACGCGCAGGTTCTGCCCGGCCGCAAAGCCGAAATCGTCAAGCAACTGCATGACGAGGGCCGCATCGTGGCCATGGCCGGCGACGGCATCAACGACGCTCCCGCGCTCGCCCAGGCCGACGTTGGCATCGCAATGGGCACGGGCACTGACATTGCCATGGAGAGCGGCGGAATCACGCTCCTCAAAGGAGACCTCGAAGGCATTCTGCGCGCACGCAAACTGAGCCGGGCAACCATGCGCAACATCCGCCAGAACTTGTTCTTCGCTTTTATCTATAACTCGATTGGAGTCCCAATCGCTGCCGGAGTGCTCTATCCGTTTTTCGGTGTGCTCTTGAGTCCAATTCTGGCGGCCGCGGCGATGAGCTTCAGTTCGGCATCGGTGATCACGAATTCGCTGCGTCTGCGGCGCCTGAAATTATGAAGGCAATGCAGCTCGCCATGAGCCCGACACGGACATCAACTTGCGCCGGCCCCTTGGTGCGGTTCACAAGCTTCGGTGCTTTGTGGAGTCATCTTCGCGTCCGGATACTCGGTTCGCAGTTTGTCTTCGACCTTACAGAGCTCGAGCGGTTTGCTGAAGTGGTAGCCTTGAATGCCATCGCATCCCTGGCCTCGCAGGAATGATAACTGCGCTTCGTTTTCAACGCCCTCGGCAACCACCTTCAGTTTCAGGCTTTTCGCCATGCTGATGATCGCAATCGTGATCGCCGCATCATCCTGATGTAGAGCGACATCACGAATAAAAGAGCCGTCGATCTTTAATTTGCTGACGGGGAACCTCTTCAAATAGCTGAGACTGGAGTAGCCCGTCCCGAAATCGTCGATCGCGAGTCGCACTCCCATCACAGTCAATTGTTGAAGGACGGAGAACATTACATCGGCATTCGACAGCAACAGACTTTCCGTAAGTTCCAGTTCCAGGTATTTCGGATCCAGACCGGTCTCGCGGAGCACTTTCTCGATTGTCTGAGGAAAGTTCTCCTGGCGGAACTGCACCGCGGAAACGTTCACCGCAATCGATACCGGAGGAAGGCCCTCATCCTGCCATTTCCGGGCCTGGGAACATGCGCTCTTAAGCACCCACTCGCCAATGGTGATGATGAGCCCGCTGTTTTCAGCGATCCGGATGAAGTCATTCGGGGACACCAGGCCGATATCCGGATGTTGCCACCTTAGCAGCGCTTCCAGCCCATTGGTTTTTCCCGTGCGCATGTCCATCTGCGGTTGGTACACGAGAAACAGCTCGTTGTTGGCCAGAGCGGATCGCAACCCGTTCTCCAGGGCTAAACGCGCCACGGCCTGCGTGTTCATGTCCGCCGTAAAGAAACGAAAGTCGTTCCGTCCGCTCTCTTTGGCGGTGTACATTGCCGCGTCTGCGTGCTTGATCAGCGTATCGTTGTCTGCTCCGTGTTCCGGGAAAATGCTTATGCCGAGGCTGCAACTTACATTCAGATAATGCGATTGAATAGAGTACCCGGCGCTGATGGCATCCATGAAGCGCTTGGCGGCCACGGCCACACCCGAGATGTCCTCAACATCGGTGAGTAAGATAAGGAATTCGTCTCCGCCCAAACGAGCCGCCGTGTCCGGATCGCGTGTCACCCTCTTAAGCCGTGCTGCGACCTCCTTCAGCAGGAGATCCCCGACGGAATGGCCCAGCGAATCGTTGATCACTTTGAAGCGATCGAGATCCAGGAACAGCAGCGCCACCTTGCGCTTTTGCCGGCGAGCGCTCGCGAGCGCTTTGGACAGCCGGTCCAGCAGCAGCGTCCGATTCGCCAGTCCCGTCAGGGCATCGTAATACGCCAGTGATCGAACTCGTTCCTCGGCCAGTTTCCGCTGCGTGATGTCGACCATTGTCGCTTCAAGAAACTCGCCCGAGCCAGGTTCGTCGGCAACGAGGCTCATATTAAGCATCGTCCAGACCGAGTCACCATTTTTGCGGCGGAACTTGACCTCATGGTTGGTGATGCTCCTTTCGGATCGGATCCTCGTCAGCAGCTTTTCGCGATCCGACTTCTCCTCATAGAAAGTTTCCGCGGGTAGTGCCATGACCTCCGTCGGCGAGGCATAGCCGAAGATATTCGCCGTAGCTTGATTGCACTCCAGCACGCGGCCTGTCAGGGTCGTGCGAAAAACTCCCGCCAGGTTGCGCTCGAACAATAGGCGGTAGCGCCTCTCCGACTCGCGAATGACCCTCTGCACACGCCCTTGCTCGGTAACCAGCGCCCCCAGGCAAAGCCCCGTCAAGCCCAATGCCAACAAGGCGAGTTGCAGCCTGGGGAGCGATCCTTTATGCGCCTGTGTAATCCACGCTGCTAACGTCATCCCGACGCTGATCGCGAATGTCATCAGTACAGCCCCCGGCAGTCCCCTCCGCACCGAGACCCAGATCACGGGGACAAACAAGAGGTAAAGAGGCTGGTAAGGAATTGCCGGTGCATAGCCAAATATCAGCCATATCGCGAGCCCTGCCGACAGGAATTGCGCCGTCAGTTCTATGATCTCTCCCGCGGATAAATGAGACGCGCCTTCTGGCAAAAAAGAAGAGCCCTTCTTCGACTGCAGCCAGCAACCAACACGTGGTGCAATATACACCAGCACGAAAGGCGTAAAGGAGACGAGGGCCAGCGCGTCGCTGGCCCACCATTGTGCCGTTGTCCACAGAATATCGGACCGGTGGATCCGGCCGCCGCCTAAAAGCGTAAGCATTCCTGCCAGGGCGCTCCAGATTGCCGCCGTGAGTGAAATCGCAAGATACTTTCCAACGTCGCGCAGCGTCTCAAAACGAAGGGCGCCGGGCCATCTCCGCCTGAGTATGCAGGCGCCGCCCACGTAGCCGAGATAGATCGCGATTGCTCCCGGGATTCCGCCCGGGGAGAACAGGGACCAGTGGTAATTCACCACCGCTGCCAGAATGCTCGCCACCAATACCAGCGGCGAATATCTCATCCCCCCACACAACAACAACACCAGGGATAACCCCACTGGTAGATACCAGGGTGGCGATCCCTCCCACGCCTGCGCTGCTGTAGACGATCCATCGGAAGCGAGAAATGCGGTGAGGAAGAGTACTCCCACCGCGAGTTGCTTGTAGAAAGGTACCGCCTGCCAGTCCAGCAACTCGGACAGGTTGAAATTTGCTGACGGTTCGCTCGGGTCAGCCGGACACGCGAACTCGGCCTCTCGAGGTGGCAGGCAACGCGATGCGTCCGCCACGGGTCTGCGAGCTTGTACATCCGGGGTCATCACAAAAAGGTCCGAATCCTTGTCTCGATGCCATAATGATTGGACTCGAGAACCGCCGGCGCATCCAGCCCGCCTTTCGGCACTAGAACAAAGACTTATCGGCAATATGTGACCAGGACCTTACATTGGAGGATCCAGTGTGATGAGGACGCCATGAGAAGAACGCTGGGAAGGCGGCCCTGACCGCATAAAAGTGGCCGCATTGGCCTCTACCAGGAATGACCGTAGCCGCCCGCTCCAATCATCTTTCGCAGCCATTCGGGTGACTCGTTCCGTGGAATCGCCTGTTTAAGCTTGTGCAGTCCAGGCTCTTCCTCAAGCCCCGTGCCGATCCAGTAGGAAAAATCGGTCTCCTCGACAGTCTGGATGCGGCCGCCCCCGTAGAGTTGAAAAGGTTCCTGAAAAATCTGCCGCGCTCGAGAAAGTTTGGCTTCCAATTCCTGGCGCGACTCTCCTTTGCATAAGAATTCATTCCCTCGGTCGTGGTAAACGTCCAACCCGGCGCTGACGAGTGTCTTGCCCAGCCTTCGCAAAAGCGCGTCGCCCGCGATGTAGCCGTAGAAATCGTTGAAAGCCTTCAGGAGATCCACATAAGCAATGGCCACGAATGCGCTCGCAGGTCCTTCGTCGAACGCCAGCCGGTTCGGCAATCCGGTCAACTCCGAAGTCAACACGCGGCGCTTCACCACTTCCATCGCTTCCGGTGCGGGGCTCACAGACCGGTGGACGCAGATTGCAGCCGTCGCCTCTTCCACGCTCGCCGAGATTCCGCTCGCTACCATGAACGCGGCAAGAAAGCCTGGTGCGCGGGAGACGCCGCACCTGCAGTGCACCAGGATCCGCGCGCCTTTGTCCGCCTGTTCCTGCAGCCACGCGACGGCTTCCTTTACATGCTTGGGATAGAGAATTCCTACGTCCGGCGCCGGGATCCACCGGTACGCCTTGCCCGGATGTTCCCCCGCCTGATCCCTCCCCGGCGGATCGTAAGCGTCGCTGCCGCGCACGTTCAGAATGGCGGTGATCTTCTCGGGATTGTGGCGGACGAGTTCGTCAGCGTCGTGCTGCCCGCCGAGCCAAAGGTTGTTAACGATGCGGTGCATCATGATGGTCGCGATCCAGCAGAAGCCTCTGCGAACCATCTCCGCGCCAGACACGCCATTGCTGACCTGCTCTTGGGGAGGGAATATCTATGGGGATATGTCGATTATGGAACCCGGCCTCGCCGAATGGGAGATCACGGAAGTGCAGGTCCGGTCCGGGAGAAGCCAGGGCTGTGACCGGATGAGTTTTACTAATGTCGTCCTGAGCGAGCGCGAAGGAGCGCAGCGACCGGTGCCTGACAGCAAACCAGACTACAGTTTGCCAAGGTAATCGGTAATCTCGGGGCTGTTCCAGTCGACGGCGCCGATGAACTTGCGCCGGATCACGCCCGTACGGTCGATCACGTAGGTTTCAGGCCATCCAAACGTGCCGTAGAGCGTGCTCACCTTTTTCGCTTCGTCGCGTACCGTCACCATGTTGACGTTATAGTCCTTGAGGAATTTGTGGTAGGCATCGTCATCGGCATCGATGCTGACAGCAAGGACCACGACTCCCTTATCTTTCATCCGCGCCTGCATCCGCACCAGCGATGGCGTCTCCTCGATGCAGGGCGGACACCAGGTCGCCCAGAAATTCAGCAGCACCACCTGGCCGCGAAACTGGCTCAGCGTAACGGTATGGTCGGAATCCTGGACCGTGAAATCAGGCGCGTTGGACCCAATGCGCGCCGGGTGGCTGCTGCTGTAGCATCCCATGAGGGCGCCAGCTAGACAAAGTGCAATAACAAGGAGCGTACGTCTCACACCGTTATAATAACGAAAAACCGATGGATATTTCAGGCGCAGCGCGGCCCGGCGCAGGCCCGGTCCCCGAGGTCTCAATCATCGTTCCCGCACGGAACGAAGAGGCGAGCCTCGGCGATTGCCTCCAGTCCCTGACAGCGCAGACCGGCGTCGGCTTCGAGATCATCGTGGTCGATGACGGCTCGACCGACTGCACGCGCCAGATCGCAGAAAGTTTCCCTGGCGTGCGCGTGATTTCTCCCGGACCGCTCCCTCCCGGCTGGACGGGCAAGAACAATGCCGTCATTGCCGGAGCGAACGTGGCCCGCGCCGAGTGGTTACTCTTCACCGATGCCGACACCGTACATTTGCCGGGTTCGCTGGCCCGCGCGTTGGCCGAAGCAAAGCGCGAGAATGCCGACCTGTTGTCGTATTCGCCATATCAGGTAGTCGTCAGTTTGCCGGAGCGGGTCGTGATGCCGGTTGTATTCGCGGAACTGGCGGCGGAATATCCGCCTGCGAAAGTTCGCGACCAGAGTTCAGGCATCGTTGCCGCCAACGGTCAGTACATTCTGGCGCGGCAATCAGCCTACACCGTGGCTGGCGGACACGGCGCCGTGGCCCGCGAAATTCTGGAGGATGTTGCCTTGGCCAAGGCATTTCGAAACGCCGGGCTGCGCGTCTTCTTCCGCTTCGGCGGGGACGCTGCACGTACGCGCATGTATCGCAACTGGGGGCAGCTTCGCGACGGGTGGACGAAGAATCTGGCGCTCCTGTTTCCCCATGCTCGACGCAGAGCATTGTTCCTGATGGCATGGTGGCTGCTGGCGTGGATCACTTTGCCAGTGCCGGTTGCGGCAGTCCTGTTGTTCTGGCGCATCCGCCGCGCGAACTTCAGTCTTGGGACCACGCTTGTCGCGACCGCATTCGGTCTGCCGCTGTTTGCATCTTTGTTAATGCGCTCGCATCGCGCGCACGCGCGACGAAGCGTATCGTGGAAGGGCCGCATGTATTCGTCTGAGCGGAGCATTTCGGCGCAGCCCGTGGTGGCTGTGGAGAACGCGCTCTCCGAAGTTAAACAGCCCGCCGGTTCTGGTTGCTGACATTATGGTTTATCTGACTCGCAAGGCGGAATTCTCCGCATCGCACTACTATCACAATCCGGCCTTCACGCCCGAGGAGAACGCCCGCCTCTTCGGCAAGTGCAATAATCCGAATGGCCACGGCCATAATTACACCCTCGAAGTGACGGTCAAAGGCGCGGTCGATCCGAGGTCCGGCTTCGTAGTCGACCTTAAGCAATTAAAAGATGTGATGAGCAGGGAAGTGCTCGACGCGCTCGACCATCGCTTTCTGAATAAGGAAGTCTCCGAGTTCCTCACCCAGATCCCAACCACCGAAAATCTCGCCATCGCCATCTGGCGCCGCCTTGCGCCCAAGCTTGTCTCCGCGCAACTGCATCGCGTTCGCGTCTATGAGACGCCTGATCTGTTTGTCGACGTCTACGGCGAAGAGGGTGCCGAGGCATGAAGGCTCACCTGACCCGCCGTTACATGTTTTCCGCCTCGCACCGCCTGCATAGCGACCAGATGTCGGACGAGCAAAACCGCGCCACCTATGGCAAGTGCAATAATCCTTACGGACACGGCCATAACTACATGGTCGAGGTCACGGTTAGCGGCTCTGTCGACCAGCAAACCGGGATGGTCTGCAACCTCGTCGACCTCGACGGTTTTGTCCACGACAACATTCTCGAACGCTACGATCACCAGAACCTGAACCTGCTGCCTGATTTCGCAAGCGACGTGCCAACCACTGAAAATCTATGCATCTCGATCTACGAAATTGTGAAGCGCGGCTTCAAGCATGCGCATCTAGACAAGGTGCGCATTGAAGAGACGATGATGAACTCCTTTGAATACTGGGGAGAACAAGACGTTCCTGAATTCTGACTTTTAATCTGCATCACTAACCTATGAAAACATCGGCCGATTTGCCTCCCTCCCTGACCAGCGCCAGCTACGAAGAACTGGTGCGAGAAATGATCATCCGTCTCGGCGAAGACCCCGATCGCGAAGGCCTGGTGCGCACCCCCGAGCGGGTCGCGAAAGCGATGCAGTTTCTCGTCAAGGGCTATAAAGAGGATCCCGAAACTCTGCTCCGCAACGCGCTTTTCACCGTCAGTTATGACGAGATGGTGATCGTGAAGGATGTCGAAATGTTCAGCCTGTGCGAGCACCACATGCTTCCATTTTTCGGCAAGGTCCATGTAGCCTACATCCCCAACGGCAAAGTCATCGGACTGAGCAAGATTCCGCGCCTGATCGAAGTCTTTTCACGCCGGCTGCAGATTCAGGAGCGCCTGACCACCCAGATCGCCGAGACGATTCAGAAAGCGATCGAGCCCCAGGGCGTAGGCGTGGTCATCGAAGCGCGCCATCTCTGCATGATGATGCGCGGCATCGAAAAGCAGCATTCCTCCGCGGTCACGTCGTCCATGCTGGGCTGCTTCCGCAACGAAGAGGAAACGCGCTCCGAATTCCTGTCCCTGATCCGCCAGCGCACGAACGTGGTTTAGATCGACTTGCCAACACGGACCGGATCGTTCACATTGAACGGGTGGAATTCCTCAAAATCGTCGCGCTCTCGGTCCTGGCCGCGATGTGCTACGGGGTCGCTCACGACCAGGTGACTGCGCGCATTTGTGTTGAGTATTTCACGGTCTTCCATCCGCCGGTCTTTGTCACCGGTAATCCGACTCTTCTGGGCTTCGGCTGGGGAATCATCGCTACCTGGTGGATGGGCGCGTTTCTTGGCGTGTTGCTCGCGATTGCCGCACGGGTCGGACGCCCACCGAAACTCACCTGCTCTTCACTGTTCCATCCGATTGCGATCCTTCTGGCCGCTATGGCGATCGGTGCGTTGTGCTCCGGGCTGACGGGCTGTATTCTCTCCCGTCATGGAACTATTTCGCCGCCCTGGTGGGTGAGATTGCGTTTGCCGCAAGGCTCATATAACGCTTTTGTGGCGGACTGGTGGGCCCATAATGCCTCCGACGCGGTCGCGGGGTTCGGCGGCGTTGTTTTGTGCATTGCGATCTACAGGAAGCGAGCCGGATTGGCAAAGTCCGAACAACTATGAAAAAGGTACCTCCTGCGCTCTCGAAGCGCCTCGCCCTCGTCACAGGCGCCAATCGCGGCATTGGCTTCGAGATCGCCTGCGCGCTGGCCGCAGAAGGCTGCGACCTCGTCATGACCGGACGCAATGAAAAAGCCCTCTCCCGGGCCGCGCAGAAAATCGAAAAGCTCGGCGTGCGCGTGCTGGCGCAAACCTGCGATGTCCGCAAACCCGAGTCGGTCGACTATCTATTCGTGCTGGTGCGCGCTCTGCGCAGGCCTCTCGATTTCCTCATCAACAATGCCGGCATCGGGCACGCCAATCATCCGATCGGAGACTTGCCTTATCCGATGTGGAGGGACGTAATCGATACCAATCTCACCGGCATGTTTCTGATGACGCAGGCCAGTCTCGCGGTGATGAAGCGGGGAAGCACGATCGTCAATAATCTGTCGATTGCGGCCGAGCGCGTGTTCCCGGGATCGGCCGCCTACAGTGCCTCGAAGCACGGAGCCCTCGGCTTTACCGATACACTGCGCGAGGATTTGCGTCCCAAGGGAATCCGCGTGATTGCCCTCATGCCCGGAGCGACCGACACCGAGATCTGGAGAACAATCTGGCCGAGAGCGCCTCGCTACAAAATGATGTCGGCCGCCACGGTCGCGCGGACGGTAGTAAATGCGCTTCGGCTGCCTGCAAACTCCACGGTCGAAAAACTGATCGTGATGCCGTCCGGAGGCACGCTGTGAAGCGAAGGTGCGCTATGAGGCGAAGCGCACAGCCGCGTAGCGACAGCCGCATAGCGCCAGTCCAGTTGTCCAGCGAGAGAAGTTAGCCGCCTTGTGGAAGTCATCCTGAGCGCAGTGAGGCGACTGCTGAACGCAGTCGAAGGATCCCTATTCCCTCTGCGCAAACGCTCGTCACTTCAGCCCTCGCCGCCGCCAAAATGATCCGCAAGCATATTTCGGAGCATCTAATTACCCATGTCGATCATTGATTACTTCAAGTCGATGAAGTCCGAGCAGCGCCTGGCCTGGATGATAGCGATGGGCGCGGATGCCCTCCAGATCCTCGCGTTTCCATTATTCGCCGAAGGCGCTATGTCGCCCGCGGACTCAGTGCTCGATCTGATCGTGGCCTTCATCCTGATTCGCCTTCTAGGATGGCACTGGGCGTTCCTGCCGTCGCTGGCCGCCGAACTCATTCCCGGCGCAGACTTGTTTCCGACCTGGACCGCAGCCGTATGGTTCGTTACGCGTCACCAGGTCCGGGAAGGCGAGCAAGAGATTCTGCCGCCTGGCCCCGCGCCCGAGCCAAGGCGTTAGCAATCAGCTTTCAGCCATCAGGAAAAGCCCATGCCTAAATTGCCCTTGCGAAATCCACAGTTCTGCGTGTCGGCCACCTCCGCCGTCATGGTAGCCACGAATGTCGTAAGCACGAGGTTTTACCTGATGGCTGACCCCTAGTGTCTGAAAGCTGAAAGCTCACCACGTCCCATACCGGTACCGCTGCGGCCGTTCGGAAAACATTTTCACCATCAGCATCCCCGCGACAAACCCTCCAACGTGCGCCCAGAAAGCGACGCCTCCGCCCGACGACGGAACTTCGCTGACCGACGTCGCTGTGCCGCTCAGAAAGTTGATCACGAACCAGTACCCCAGCATCAGCCAGGCCGGAACATGAAAAAGAAATATCGGCGGAAACCACACGAGGACGCGAGCCCGGGGGTAGAGTATGAAGTAGGCTCCCATAACCCCGGCAATCGCTCCACTTGCGCCGATGATGGGCACCCGGGAATCGACGTTAAGCAGAATGTGCGTGAGCGCGGCGGCCAGCCCGCTCAGCAGGTAAAAGACCAGATAGTGGAAATGGCCAAGGTAGTCTTCGACGTTATCGCCGAAGATCCACAGAAAGAGCATGTTCCCAGCGATGTGTAAGAATGAAGCGTGCAGGAACATCGACGTGAACAGGGGCACAAACGCGGTCACTGGCGCTTGCGACAAATGGCCCGTGAGCACGGCGAGCGTGTAGTGAGGAACCACCCCAAATTCGAAAAGAAATCGACCTAATGCCCGGTGCCCAACCGAAAGCTCCCACAGGAAAACGACCACGTTCACCACGATCAGAAAATAGTTGATGAACGGCGTGGAGAAGCTCGGCTGGTCGTCGCGCAGAGGAATCATTGAATTGGCGAAATCTGACTTGTAACTACGGCCGTGCCTTCGGCTCGCGAGCCTTGGGTCGCTGGGTCCTTCGAAACGTGAAGAATCTCCGAGCGACCAGCGACAAACGACTAACGACAGCCGTCTGACACGGCGCTGGCGAATACCAATTACAAAGTACCAGATTGCAAATAATCATGAACGGTGTTCTCGTAATCGACAAGCCGCCGGCCCTTACTTCGCATGACGTGGTGAATCGCATCCGCCGCATTCTAGGGCAGCGCTCGGTCGGCCACCTCGGCACGCTCGATCCCTCCGCCACCGGAGTTCTGCCGGTCGTGGTCGGCAACTTTACGCGCCTCGCCCAGTTCTACACACATTCCGACAAAACGTACGAGGGCATAATCCGCTTCGGCTTTGCCACCAGCACCTACGACGCCGACGGCGAGCCGATAACTCCGCCGCAAAACGTGACCGTCGAATCGGAATTGGAGAAGATCCGCGCGCTCGCCTCCGGGTTTCAGGGCAAGATCGATCAGGTCCCACCCCCGTTTTCCGCGAAAAAGATCGCCGGCGTTCCCGCCTACAAACTCGCGCGCAAGAATCAGGAAGTCCGCCTCCAACCCGTGCCAGTCGAGATCAAGGAATTCGTCATTCTGGGAGCCGAGGGCGATCGAGTCTTCTTCCGGGCCCACGTGAGTTCCGGTACCTATCTGCGATCGATCGCCCACGACATGGGACGGAAATTCGGCTGCGGCGCACACCTGGCCGCCCTGCGCCGAACCACCGTGGCTGAGTTCGTCATTCAGGACGCCTACAGCCTCGATCATCTGCAAACGGCAACGCAGCAGGGAACTGCCGGGGATTTGTTCGTCCATCCCAGGAAGCTGGCGCCAGCCTTTCCCAGCGTGACCGCGAACGATGAAAGCGTGGCCCTGATCCGCTCCGGCCGGGCCGTCAATTTACCGGAGATGTCCCGGGCTCCGCTCGTAAAGGTCTTCTACGGCCAGCGAGAATTGATCGCCATCGCCACACGGATTGCGGGCACCTTATTTCACGCGGGCATCGTTTTGGTGGGATCCGGCAAGTGAAGCCTGGGCAATGATTCGCGGCTGGACAGAGTGGGGGCGGCAGGGTGGCCTTATCTGCAATGTCCGATAACAGGTATTATGTAAACTCGCCGAACGCCACGAGCTTACCGTGGCAAACCCACCGAAATCCCGGCGCCCCCTCTACGAGATTACCTCGACGGCAGCAGTCCCTACCAGTTGCGCAATTCGCGAATCAAACGTCGCAAGTTCGCCCCCGTGCCGCACGGCCAGGGCGACCAGATAAGCGTCGCTATCTCCAGTGCCTCAGGACCGGGGATGTCGTCAGTCCAAAATTCGTGGGTGGAACTTCGAATGGTGATCTCGAGTCCTTCAACCGCCTGCCGGATGGAAATCGCTCGGGGGGAAAATGAGGGATTGGAAACGATATGGACGAACCCGGCCTGGACCATCGGACAGGTCGCCCATCCTCTGTTATTGTTCTTTGCGAACCACCGCAGGGCGGCTTCGTGGAACCGGTGCCCCGGCCACGACATCGCGACCAGCACATTCACGTCCAGTAGAAATGCGCTCACTCCAACTCCGACTCGAGTTCCCGCACGCGCTCGGTCGTAATCCGCGGCGAGTCGGCCGGAACATCGAAAATCATAATTCCGTTAACCATCCGCGTGGGAACTCTCGCAGCGGCGCCTTTGCGCATCAACGGACGCGGCTTTGCCGAGCGCAATTGAACGGGCATGCGAATATTCCCGAAGTAGTTCCAGAGCGTCATCATCAAGATTCAGTGTAGTGCGCATTTGGCATAGTGCTGACAGTAATGATTTATGATGTCAATTTCTATCTGTAGCATCACCCCTGTCAAGCCGACGTGAGCTTGGCCGAACTGTCAAAATCGCGCGAAATAGCCATCTCTGGACGACTTCTAAGGATTCGGGGGTGCATGAAGAATCCCGTCCAAGTCCTGCCCAAACCGCTGCAATGTCTCCACCCGTTCCGCCGTCGCCTCGACAATCTCCGCCTTAGCCTGAAACACTTTCCGTCCTCCCACTTCGGTGAGCACGCCCATCACCTCGCCCATGCGCCACCCCGGACTCCCCAGAATCTGCATCCCCCCGACGCCCGGAACCAGCAGCGCCACGCAGTCATCCCGAATCACACCCACGCACTTCGGATAACGATCAAATGTCTGGAGTTCAAATCCCGCAAGATAAAGTCGCTGAAGCTGTTCGGCCGGATCAGCCATGAAGGGAATTCGTGCTCCTGCAAAATGCCGCGTAGTAGCAATAAAATCGGCGCGCTATGTTCGACCAAAATGCCGCGTAGCGATAGAGGTCAACTTGTCATAGCTGACCGGCCGGCAGCCGCAGCTGTCTACATCTTGTATTTGCCCAGGTCGTCGTCACCTAGGCCTTCCAGCCATTTGCGCAGCTCGTCGCTCGTGACGCGGTCCGACAAATTCGAAGCCTGCTTCGAGTGCTTCAGCACATCGTCCTCAACGAAGATCGGACAATCCATGCGCAGCGCCAGCGCCAGCGCGTCCGACGGCCGCGAATCAACGCTCACGACGCGCCCTTCCCTTTCCAGCCAGATCACCGCGTAGAACGTGTCGTCTTTCAGTTCCGTCACCACCACTTTGTGCACTAGCGTGTCGAGCCCCGTCAGCACATTCTTGATCAGGTCATGCGTCATGGGACGCGGCGTGTTCACCTTCTCGATCTCGAGCGCGATCGCGTTCGCCTCGTACACTCCAACCCAGATGGGCAGCACCGTGTCGCTCCCAATATCCTTCAGCAGCACGATAGGCATGTTGGAGACCGGGTCCATCATCAGCCCGCGAATTTTCATTTCTACTTCCATAACACCTCAAACGCGTACGCGTGGCGCCCCGCCGGCAGTCCCGAGCGCGCCTCGCGCTTTGCGCCCGGCCAACGGACCCAGCCTATAAAGACCGTACCATTTTTCCCACCAGGCTATTCGGAAAGCAAGTCGTGACCATAACACTCACATAGCTTCCGCTCCTAAGCTCAGTCCCGGCCGGCGCCGTAAAGTTCATTACCTTGATCTGCGACGTCCGCCCGATCCACTGTCCGCGCGCCTCGTTCTTCCCTTCTACCATGACCTCAATGATCTCGCCTAAATGACGTTGGTTACGCCGCGCCGAAATCGCGCGTTGTTTCTCGTTGACCACCGCCAGCCGCCGCGCTTTCTCCTCGTCCGGAATCGCATCCTCCAGCCGCAGCGCCGGAGTATTCGGCCGCGCAGAGTACTTGAACGTAAACGCGCTGTCATACCCCACCAGTTCCAGCAGAGACAAAGTCTCGTCCAGCTCGCGTTCCGTCTCGCCCGGAAAGCCGACAATAATATCGCTGGTCAGCGAAATGTCGCGCTTCGCCGCCTTGATCCAGCCGATCCGCTCCAGGTATTCGTCCCGCGTATAAAGCCGCTGCATCGCCTCCAGCACGCGCGTCGATCCGCTCTGCACCGGCAAATGCACATGGTCGCAGAGCGTCGGCACCGCCTCGATCACATCGACAATATCCCGTCCAAAATCCCGCGGATGCGAAGTAGTAAACCGCACCCGCCGGATCCCGACCAGCTCGCCTAAAGCAGCCAGCAACTCGGCAAATGTCTTTTTTCCATCAGGATCGCGATAAGAGTTAACGTTCTGCCCGAGCAGTTGAATCTCGCTGTAGCCCAAGTCCACGAGCTGCCGCGCCTCCGCCAGCACCGACGAAGATGTCCGGCTCCGCTCTTTCCCGCGCGTGTAAGGCACGACGCAATACGCGCAGAACTTGTCGCAGCCCTCGATGATCGTGATATACCCGCGATGCGGATTCGTGCGCGAAGTATATTCCGTCTCAAAGCAGAGATCGGTCTGGCGATCGTCGAGCCCGGTAACGCGCTTCCCTTCTCCGATCTGCGCGTTTTCGATCTGCAACAGCATCTGCGGCAAGTTTCGATACGAGGCCGACCCGCACACCAGGTCCACATGCGGAGCCTTCTCGAAAATCCGGTCGCCCTCCTGCTGCGCCACGCATCCCAGGACGCCGAATTTCTTCCCCTGCTTCCGCAGCTTCTTGAAATCGTTGAGCCGGTTAAAGACCTTCTGCTCGGCCTTGTCGCGAATCGAGCACGTGTTATAGAGGATCAGCCCCGCCTCGTCGACGGTTTCCACCTGCCGGTACCCCTGCTGCAAGAGCGTCCCAACCACCTTCTCGGAGTCGTGCACATTCATCTGGCAGCCGAAAGTTTCCAGGTAAAACGTCTTGTCTGCAGCCCCCGACATGCGTTCAGTATAAACCAGCGAATCACGCAACGATGGACGCATTCGTCCGTCCAGTTGGGCGAAGCCCGACAGCCGAATCCTCCCCGCCGCTAGTCACCCATCTCCTCCGAGGAGTCATCCGAGCGCAGCAGAGACTTCACGAAGTGAAGTCCCTGCGAAGTCGAAGGATCCCTACACCCTCGAGACTCTGCCCAACCATTAAGACGATCCTCGATCCCCAACGCTCTTCGCACCGTCGGTGCTGCCCCGGAACCAATCGTAAGAAGTAATACCTTCGTTCGCCCAGGAAGCAATTTTCGCCCTCATCTGGCGATGTAAGATTCGGTTATTACTGGCTTTGAAATAATTGGGAAAAGCTGTTTGATCCACGATACCCAAAGCGATCCCGCTAAGGAACAACCGGCTCACACGGCCTCGCCGGTTTTGCCGGGACAGCGCTTCCTGGCTCGTCAGCCAATTCTTGACCGCTCCATGAATGTCTTCGGGTACGAGCTACTCTTTCGCACCGGTATCGAAAACTTCTTCAACGCCGATCCGGAACATGCTTCCCACTCCGCAGTCGATACTCTGCTTCTCGGCATCAACACGTTTTGCGGTAAACGCTTCGCCTTCGTGAATTGCACTCTCGATGTCCTGCTCCAGGATATAGTTACGTTGCTTCCTCCGCACCAGACTGTGGTGGAGATTCTGGAGACAGTCGAGCCCGATCCCCGCGTTGTTGCCGCCTGCCGCCGGCTGAAAGCCGCCGGTTACCAGATCGCCCTCGACGATTTTGCCCCCGATGATACCCGCCTCTGCCTGTGTGAGTTTGCCGACATCATCAAGATCGACATCCGCGCCACCAGCCCGGACCAGCGTGCCGACATGCTGCGCTCGCTTCGATCCCCGCACTGCAGGATGCTAGCCGAAAAGGTCGAAACCCGCGCCGAGTACCAGCAAGCTCGCGACATGGGCTTCCATTATTTTCAGGGATATTTCTTCTGCCGTCCCGAGATCGTATCCAGTAACCAGGTTCCCGCCAGCCGCCTGAACTATGTGCGCTTGCTCGAGATCATTTCGCGTCGCGAACTGAACGTCGATGAACTTGAGCACATGCTGAAACAGGAACCCTCGATTTCCTACCGCCTGCTACGGTATCTCAATTCCCCGCTCTTTGGTCTCACGCTTGAAATCAAATCGCTACGCCAAGCCATCGTCATTCTGGGAGAGCAGGAAATGCGGCGTTGGGTCCGCCTTATCGTCACCGTCTGCATGGCCGAGCAGTCGTGCAGCGAACTGGTGCTCATGGGATTGATTCGTGCCCGTTTTTGCGAACTGTTATTCCGCGAGATCCGGCCCGACATCGACCTCTTCCTGATGGGCTTGCTCTCGCTCATGGATGCCATCCTCGAAGTCAAGATGGATGCCCTTCTGCAGGAACTCCCCGTGGATCGTGAAATCAAAGCCGCGCTTCTAGGCCACAAGGGCAACCTTCGCCCCATGTACGAAATGATGCTGGCCCAGGAATCCGGCGACCTCGCCCAATCGAACCAGATCGCCAGAAAGCTTGGACTAGCCGAAGAAGCAGTAGTGTCCGCCTGGTGGCAAGCCATCCAGTGGGCCCAACAGGCAACCAGCCTCGCCTGAAACAAGAGGGTCTTCGTGGCGCCCCAGATTGCCTACGTATCCGGTCTAGGTAATTGCCGTCCCCAAAAGCTCCCGAGGCTGCCCCACCCGTCGTTTTGTGAAGGATGGGATTCCACGGTCGTAGCCAGTTTGCGATTTTGGCCCCAGATTACCCCGGCGGTTCATCAACAACTTCTTCGGGTCACCACTGGGAGCCGTGCAACACGAAAGCCGCAACAGTCGCATCATCTATACGACGAGTCATCCTGAGAGAAGCAGAGATTTCACGAAGTGAAGTCTCTGCGAAGTCGAAGGACCCCTACACGTTTTCACCCCGTCAGAAGCATCAGGGAATTCTCCCGATGCACCCACGCTCCCCGAGCTTGGTGTCCTATCATCGGTGCACGACTGCCCGGGTTCTCACGTTCGGGGACCTGGGACTCCACGACCGCATCAAGCTTGTTACTTCGACCCCGCTTCCCTGCTCTCCACCGTCGCGCTCTTCTCGACGTATTCCAGCAACCACCCGAACACCCGCTTCCATCCCTCGGAATGGTTCTTCGCAGCCTCAGGCGCACCCGCAAAGCCGGTGTGCCGAATCTTCAACAGAGTCCCTGTCCCCGCTCGCTTCGGCCCAACCGCATGCAGTCCGTGAACATCGGTCGGCGACAGTTCCCAGCGCACAACGGTTTTCAGCTTTTCACTCCAACTCGCAATCCAGGTATGCACCAGCAGGCGCGGCGGATCGACTTCCACATACTCGCCCTCGACGCGAAATGTGCTGCCATCGGCGCTAACTCCGACGCTCGACCACTTGCCTCCGGGACGCACGTCGCCCTCCCACTCCGTGATCCGATACATTCCCTGCTGCCCCCACCAGCGTGGCACCTGGTTCGGGTCGGTGATCGCTTCAAACACACGCGCCGGAGGCGCCGCAATAAAAATCTCTCCAACGACTGCATCCATCTCGGGAGTGATTGCCATCGTGGCCATTTTGAGAATCCTTTATCTTAAGAATGTCGGGTACCCCAGGTCTCGCTCTTGAGACCTGGGATTCCACAACCGCGTCCAATGCACGCCCTTTCAACTTGACAAAATCCAGCGGCAGCAACCCCATTAACACACGGAAAACGAAGCAATCGAAAGCCAGTAAGTCGTTTACTCGCGGATACTTCGCCCTAAGTGGCTCATTCTAAACCGCGAACTACCATTCCGCGCTAACCCCAGCATTCTAATAGGCGAAAAGTGGCTAAAAACATCCAACCCATAACCAGACAGTAAACATCGCGTCGAACGAAAATCCCGATTCTTGGCCTCTTTCAGAGCGGCCCGAAAATCGACTTTATTTTCGCCCGCTCGTTTCGCATTGTCTTCGCCTTTGTACTAACCATGCTGTACGTACAATACAATATGCATGGTGTTTCACGTGGAACACTTCTCAAGATCCCGCCCAGGAGAGACCTTGGGTGCCCTCTTGCGCAAACCTCACCAGCGATGCGATCACGCCCGGCCAGCCGTGCGCGTAGCCCGGAGCGTCCCCAATCGCCCTGAGCTGGCTATGCGTCATCTTGACCAGCGTACCCCCGGCAGTCCCCGACAACTCCCATCGTACCAATGAGTTGTGGTCGGGCAGCGAATGAAAATTCGCCCGCCACGTATAAGCAAGCATGCGTGGCGGATCAAATTCCACGACCTCTCCCCGGATCTCAAACTCGGTGACGCCATTGACCTTCATTTGCCCCGTAGGGTCATAGGCCACATGCCGCACCCGGCCGCCGATCCGAGGCTCAAACTCCCACACCTTGACACGGCAAGGCCCGCCTTCTCCGTTCCACCAGCGCATCAGCAAGTCGCAGGAAATCAAGGCGTTAAAGACTTTCTCCGCCGGAGCGGCAATCTGCACCTCGCAGATCACCGCATCCTGGTCGGCAGTCACGATGGCTTGCGGCATCACGGTGGCCATATGTCGTTAACTCCTTTGCCCCGATCTACTTGACTCGTTCCAGCGTGAACACTTCCCTCATCTCGTTGCCATGATTGAGGAAAACCCACTCTTCGGTGTGATGATTCGCATCCGGTTGGGCAAGCGTCACGCGCTGCATGTGTCCCTCTCCGGGACCGATGTTGGTGCCGTCAAAGAACTCAAAACTCACCGACTTCGCGTCGGAGGAGACAATTTTCATGCGTGGCTGGTTCCCGGCGCCGCAGTAATGGGTCATAATCAGCCGATCGCCATCCATGTGGAACATGCTGACCATGTTCTCCGGCCCGTGTCCGTGTATCTCGCTCATCAGCGCCGAGCCGCCAGCCGTCGAGCGGAACGATACCTCAATGGATTGCCCCTGACTGTTTTTCCCCACCCAGTTCCCTTCCATCCCTTTCAGCAGGTCGAACGACTTGTGGGCGTCGGATTCTGCGAAGGCCACAGTGACGCACAGCATGGCGATGAGAATCGCGGTGGGAGCAATAATCTTCGAAGCTAGTTTCATGTATATCCTCCTGAAATTTATTTGTCCTTCCCCGGGTTCTTGCCCGTCTCGCGGGCGTACTCGTCTTCCACAAATGTCTTCAAACTGGCCAGATTCATCTGCCAGAAGCGGCGATAGTGTTCGAGCCACGAGTCGACCGTCTTCAGCGGCTCGGGATTTAGTTGATAGAGCCGGTGGCGTCCGCGGCGATGTTCTACGACCAGTCGAGCCTTTCGCAATTGGCGCAGGTGCTTGGAAATGGCCGGCCGAGACACGGGAAAAGCCTGCGCAATGAGGCCTGCGGGCTGCGCGCCCTGGCGGAGCAGATCGAGCAGGGCGCGGCGGGTGGGATCGGCCAATGCGTGAAAGGTCGTTTCCGCCGAATATGTAACCGAACGGTTCCGCATAATGCGTAACTATAGGGTTACACGATTCCCAATGTCAAGCAAAAGTTTAAAGAAAATTACGTCGCGTCCAGAGGTACGTTCGGGTTCCCTCGCCCCAGCTTTTCGCTCAGATTTCCGGCGATCAGTTTGCCGTGGAACCGGCCATTTTCGATGAATATTTCGTTGGTCCGCGATCCGGCAACGATGACGCCCGCAACATAAATTCCCGGCACGTTCGACTCCAGCGTCTCAGGATCGCACACCGGACGCAGTTGTTCAGGAGACAGCTCGATGCCGATGCTCCGGAGGAAATCGTAGTCAGGATGGTACCCGGTAAGCGCAAATACAAAATCGTTCTTGATGCGCAGTGCTCCGCTGGGCGTATTGATAACGACGCAGTCGGGAGCAATTTCGCGCACCGTGCTGTTGAAGTGGGCGACTATCTCGCCCGCTTTGATACGGTTCTCAATGTCGGGCCTCACCCAGTATTTGACATGGTTGTGCATCTGCGCGCCCCGATGAACCAGCGTCACGCGGGCTCCGTGCCTCCAGAGATCCAGCGCCGCTTCGGCGGCCGAGTTCTTGCCGCCGATGATAACCACGTCCGTGTCGTAATAAGGATGCGGTTCCTTGTAATAGTGGAAGACTTTGTCCAGGTCTTCGCCCGGAATCTTGAGTTCGTTCGCCAGATCGTAATAACCCGTGGCGACCACGATCTTGCGGGCGCGGTAATCATGGATGGCGCCGTTCCGGTTGCTGGTGGTCACGCAGAACTTGCCATCTTCGCCGGTGATGGTCTTAACCCACTCGTATTGCTTGACGTGCAACTGAAAGTGTTCCGCGACCCGCCGGTAGTATTCGAGCGCTTCGACCCGCGTGGGCTTGGCGGACGACGTGGTGAAAGGAATGTCGCCGATCTCGAGTAACTCCGGCGTCGTGAAAAAAACCATGTTGATGGGGTAATGACAGAGCGAATTGACCAGGCATCCCTTATCGACGACGAGGGCCTTGAAGCCGGCACGTTCAGCCTCGATCGCGCAAGCCAGTCCCGTAGGTCCGGCGCCGACCACGAGAAGATCAGAAAACGAATCAGGGCGGGAGTGCGCCTGCGCGCGCGTCAGGGTTTCGGGAACGTGGGCCTCGGAAAACTGAGTCGGGGATGGTCTTGCTTCTGGGATTCTTGCTTCGTAAACTGGTGCCTCGGGAATTTGTCTGGCGGGCAAGGTATGAAAGCCTTTGTGGCGCGGGATGGAAACCTAACATTTTAGCACCGTGAACGGGCAGTTTGGCGGCTCTGAGTCTGCGCGCAACAGGACTTGGTTCGGCGACCGGCGCGCATTCTGAGTCTGTCTACTTCTTAACGCAAACTGCCACGCCATCGCGGATCGGCAGGATGGTCGTGAACAGATCTTTCGATTCGTAAATCAAGCGGTTGAATTCAAGGATGGCTTTGGTGTGCTCGTCGGGATTCGGCTTGCGCAGTTGGCCCTTCCATAACACATTGTCGGTAATGAAAAGGCCGCCTTTCTTCACGCACGGCAGAGCCAGTCGTGGAACCCGCGGGTAATCGGTCTTATCGACGTCATTGAAAATGATGTCAAAAGAGTCTTTTTGTTCCGAGAGGATTTCAAGCGCATCGCCCACGCGCACCACGATCTGTTTGCTGACGCCGGCGCGTTCAAAATACCGGCGAGCCTTATCCGCCCGCTTGGGATCGCCATCTGTGTAAATGACTCGACCGTTTTCTCCCACCGCGCGGGCCCACCAGATTGTCGAATAGCCGATCGCCGAGCCCATCTCAAAAACTGTCTGGGCTTTGCTGATTACCGCCAACTGGTAGAGCACGCGCGCCACCGCCGGGCCCACGATAGCAATATCGTGCTTCGCGGCCTCGGTTTCCATCTCCTGCAGCACTTGGTCCCGCGCGGGAAGCATGGAGTACAGGTAGTCTTCAACTTCGGGGACCGTGATTCCGCCCATGCGCCACTCGGGTTTTGCGTTTTGATCCGGCATGATCTCCTTCCGAGAGTCCCGGGATTTTCCCGTGTGATGACGGAGCCATGCCCCGTTGGCGGGGCCCATTAGCGCCATCGCCGGACCGTTACGTGATCGTCTGCCCGGGCTTCATCTCAACCACCTTCACTTCCGGCACTAGCTCCTGCAACTCGCTGGGGCGGCCGGTCAACATTGGGAAAGTCCCGAAGTGCATGGGGATGACGGTTTCCGGTTTAAGAAGTCTGCAGGCATAGGCTGCCTCGCGTGGAGACATTGTAAAGTGGTCCCCGATGGGCAGCATCACGATCTTCGGTGCATACAGATCGCGAATGATAGCCATGTCGCTAAAGACGTTGGTATCTCCCGCGTGGTAGAGCTTGACTCCGTTGGAAAATTCGAGCACGTAGCCGCAGGCTTCGCCGCCGTAAATTGTCTCGTCGCCATCCTGAATCCCGCAGGAATGCACGGCATGCACCATGGTGACTTTCACACCCGCCACGGTCTGGGTTCCACCTTTATTCATAGGGGCAATCTGCTTGACGCCTTTTTTCTGCAGCCACGAACAAAGTTCAAAAATACCGACCGCCGTGGAGCCGTGCTTCCTGCCGATCTCGACCGCGTCGCCAATGTGATCGCCGTGTCCGTGGGTGCAGACCAGCACGTCCGCTTGCTTCACGTTCTTTTCATTTTCCGGACACTTCGGATTGCCCCCGATCCAGGGATCTACATAAAGCACCTTCCCTTCCGGAGTCTCGATGCGAAATGTTGCATGGCCCAGCCACGTTAGCTTGATTCCCTTTAGTTCCATACTCCCTCTCACGAAGACTCTGTTTCACCGATGGTATTGGATGCACGCGGGAGTGGCGCGTGAAAAAGTATTCTAGTGATCACTTGGAAAGGGCGCAATGATCTGCGACTGCCACAATTGCCGTTGGACGTTCGCTATCGTTTCGCTGCTTGACTCGTCTACTTCTTCAGCGTCCATCCTCAAGGTAGAACTGTCAAAGTCACAGCGCACATGATCACTCGACGAGAAGCGGTTCAGATACTGGGTTCGGCCTCAGCCGGGGCATGCCTTGTAGCTGCGCACTTGGGCCTCAACCTTACGCTTGCGACTGATGCTCTCGCCGCGAACCCACATTCCACTCCGCCACTGGCGCCCGGAGATCCGCTGTCGGCGAAACGGATCGCTCTCATTGAGGCATTCAAGAAAAAGTCCGAGGGGTTGGAACAAAAGTTCGAGGCGCGAACGCATAAAGGTGATTGGGAGATGCCGTATCGCTTGTTCCGCCCGGCAACCACCCGGAAAGCGCCCCTGGTTTTGTATCTGCATGGAAGCGGCGGATTGGGCGACGATAATCTCAAACAGTTGGGCCTTGGCAACATTTTTGGAACGCGGGTCTGGTTGCTACCGGAGAATCAGCGGCGCTTTCCCTGCTACGTGATCGCTCCGCAGACCGATCGGGGATGGATACGATATGACTTATCGGAGCAAACCGAGGGGCTGCCCGAAATGCTGCCCGGATTGGGTGATGGGGCGCGGATGGCGCTCGAGATCGTCGATGCGCTGCGCCTCGAATTTCCCGTCGATGAGCGCGGCATCTTTGTTACGGGACAGTCGATGGGAGGCGCGGGCGTGTGGAATGTGATCACCAATCGCCCGGATTTGTTTGCCGCTGCCGTGATCTGCTGTGGAAGCGACTCCAGCGACGATCCTGCTAGCTCGATCGCTACGCCGCTGTGGAACTTTCATGGCGCCGCCGACCATACGGTCCCTGTGTCCTTGTCGCGCAATCGCATTGCCGCCAGACGCAAAGCAGGAGGCCGGCCGCTCTACACCGAATATGCCGGCGTCGAACACAATGTTTGGGAGTGGGCGTTCACCGAACCGGCAATCGTAGAGTGGATGTTCTCACAGCGCCGGGGACGGCGCTGGTTTTTCTCTCAGAAACGCAACGATACCGGCTCGTTTTGAAACCTCGGAAATACAAGCCGCGAGGCTCGAACTTAGTCGCAATCTCAAGCCTTTCCCCTTGGCATCCAAAGGTCACTTACACTATCCCTGAAACTCTCCTTATGAAAGAATAGGCAGCCGCGCCAGTTACTACTTTGGAACCGGCCTAGGATCTGCCATGTTGCGAATGTTGTACTGCCTGATTTTCGGTCCGTTTTCGATCTTTTGTTTTGCACAATCGGACTCCACCCCGGCTGTTTCGAACCCTTCCTCTGCCGCTCAGCAGAACAGCACGCCTTCGATGCCATCGAATTCTCCCCCAAGCGGAGAACCGAAGTCCACCAACGCTCTTGGGGATGCGCGCGCGCTTTTAAGAAAGGGCGACTTTGCCGGCGCGATCGCCAAGTATGAAGAGGTTTTGCAAAAGAACCCGAAGTCCCCTGACGCCTGGGCCGGGATGATCCGGGTTTATCTCAAGGAGAAGAAAGTCGATCAGGCCTCGCGCACCGCCGACCAGGCGTTGGCGCTCTCCGATTCTCCGCGGATTCGCGTTGCCCATGGGGAAGTTCTGTTCCGGCAAGGCAAGATTGATGAGGCGCAAAAAGAATTTGTCGGCGTAATCAATTCAGGCTATCCCGAAGCTCGCGCTTATCTGGGGCAGGCCCGCGTCTACCGGGCTTACGCCATGTATAAGAGCGCCGGGAAAATGATCGAGAAAGCGCATTCGCTCGATCCTGTCGATGCTGACATACAAGAGCCTTGGATGACCACGCTCTCGCGCGCGGAGCGCATCAAGTATCTGGAAGAATCGCTGGCCGGCGAAAATAGCTTGAACGACGAGGAACGTGAGGATAGGGCCAGTTATCTGAGCCATCTGAAGGAGAGGGCAAGAACGAAGGGTCGCCCCTGCCGCCTGGTCAGCAAGGTGACGACGACCGAAACGCCGCTCGTTCGTCTCTTAAGCGACCCTCGACACTTGCGCGGATATGGCCTTCCCGTCGTGCTCAATGGGCACAAGAATTCGCTGATGCTCGACACCGGGGCCGGCGGCATTTTGGTCCGGCGCGGAATTGCCGAAAAAGCGGGCATCTCCAAATTGACGGAGACCAAGGTCGGAGGCATTGGCGACAAAGGACGGAAGAATGCCTACATTGGCATCGCAGAGTCGATAAAAATCGGGGATTTGGAATTCCAGAACTGCCCGATCGAAGTCATCGAAAGCCGTTCGATTGTCGATGAAGATGGGTTGATCGGTGCCGACGTGTTTGAAGATTTCCTGATCGACATTGATTTTCCCAACGAAAAACTCAAACTCAGCCCACTGCCCAAACGGCCGGGAGAAGCGGAACAGAGGGCCGCTCTCAAGGATGAGGATGAAGACGAAGACTCCGACGATGCCCAGTCCTCCGATCCTTCCACGAAATCTCAAGCGGCGGACGCGAACCACGCTCCGTCCCCGCCGCGTCCTACACCCCAGGACCCGTACATCGCCCCGGAAATGCAATCCTACACGCGGGTGCTACGCTTCGGGCACGAGCTTCTCGTGCCTACGAAGATCGGCGATGTGCCCGCTAAATTTTTTATGCTCGACACCGGAGCATTCAGCAACTCCATCAGTCCCGCCGCCGCCCGCGAAGTCACGAAAGTACACGGCGATCCCGATATGACGGTGAGTGGCATCAGCGGCGCCATGGACAAGGTTTACAGCGCCAACAAGGCTGTGCTGCAGTTTGGCCATTTGCGCCAGGAAAACCAGGACATGATCGGCTTCGACACCACCTCGATCAGCGACGACACGGGCATGGAAGTTTCGGGTTTTCTGGGGTTCGTGATGCTACGGCTTCTCGACATCAAGATTGACTATCGCGATGCGCTCGTCGATTTCAGCTACGACGCGAAGCGTTGGCACTTCTAGACTGATCGCGCCTCCCACTTTGCCGTTCCGATCCTGCCGGAACTGGTGTATAAAATTGGCTCCATGCCCAACCTAAAAGTTATGTTGTCTCGCGAGCAGATTGCCAAACGTGTCGCCGAACTGGGCGAAGAGATTTCCCGCGATTTCACCGGCCAATCGATCATCTTCGTCGGCGTTCTGAAAGGGGCCGCCATTTTTCTGAGCGACCTCGCCCGTCACGTCCCGCTCGACGCTACGTTCGACTTCATCGGCGTATCCAGTTATGGCAACCGCCCGACCGCCAAGGAGGACCCCGCCGGGCACGCGGCTTGGGATTCTCTGGGCGAAGTCCGTCTGACCAAAGATATGGATCAGTCACTGGCTGATCGCAATGTGATTCTGGTGGAGGACATTCTCGATACCGGTTTAACCTTGAACTACATCTCCAAGCTCATACGGGCGCACCAGCCGCGGACTCTGCGCATAGCTGCCCTGCTCGACAAGCCTTCCCGCCGCAAGATGCCGATCGAAGCCCAGTACATCGGATTCAAAATTCCGGATGCTTACGTCGTCGGCTACGGCCTCGACTATGCCGAAAAATATCGTAATCTTCCCGATATCTGCGTGCTGGAGAATGCCGAATCGGCAAATGTTTGATTCCTGATTGCGGTTCGCGCTCGATTTCATTTTCAATCACAGATAGCAGATTAGGAGTCGCGACGGGGAAATTGACAGCCGCCCGGCTGATATTATGAAGCCTGCAAAATGACCTCTCCCTTACAGACCGGACGCACGTATGAGGTCGAGCCCCTGCTGCTCGAAGTGGCGGACGTCGTCAATACCACCCTCGATCTGGAAACTACCCTGCGCCGCGTTGCTGAACTGGTGCGCAAAGTCATTGACTACGAGATTTTTGCCATCCTTCTGCTCAACGAACAGCGCCAGGAACTTTACGTGCGGTTTCACGTCGGATACCCGGCCGAAGTCGCCGAGCGCATCCGCGTAAAAGTGGGCCAGGGCGTAACCGGACGCGCCGCCGAGTTGCGGCAGGCCGTGCTGGTCGCCGACGTCACGAAAGAGGAGTTTTACATCTCGGCTCTGCCGAACGTGCACTCCGAACTGGCGATTCCGCTGATCGTCAAGAACCGGCTGATCGGCGTGATCGACATTGAGGCGCGGCAGAAGGGGTACTTCACCGACGAGCACAAGCGCCTGCTGACCCTGATCGCGTCGCGCATGGCGGTGGGCATCGAGAATGCGCGGCTGCATACCCGCATCACGCGGCAGGCGCGCATCCTTCTTTTGCTGAACGAGATCGCCCGCGAGCTCACGTCGATCCTCAATCTGGATGAACTGCTCAAGCGCATCGCCGAGTTGCTGCGGCGGCTCATCGACTACCAGATGTTCAGTATTCTTCTGCTCGATCAGACGGGCGAAAAACTGCAGCACAGATTTGCGCAGCGCTTTGAGGAGAGGCTCCATCTGAAGCACGACATACCGCTGGGCCGCGGCGTGGTGGGCTATGCTGCGCAAGCCAAGGAGGCGGTGCTGGTCCCGGACGTGGCCAAAAGCCCGCGCTATATTGCGACCAATCCGGAGACGCGCTCGGAACTCGCCGTCCCGTTGATCTACCAGGAAAAAGTGATCGGCGTCCTTGACCTTGAGCACATGCGCCGCGGCTACTTCACAGAGGATCATAAGCGCATATTGACGACGCTGGCCGCGCAGCTTGCAATCGCCATCGAGAATGCGCGCCTCTACGAGGAGATTGCGCGGCAGGAGAGCCGTTTGGAGCGCGAGCTGGCCCTGGCCCGCGAGTTGCAGTTCCGCTTGCTGCCGCATTCCCTGCCAAAAATGGCGCATCTCGATGTGCAGGCAAAATTTGTTCCCGCGCGCGCGATTGGCGGAGACCTCTATGATTTTATTCCCTATTCACTTTCCCGCCTCGGCATCGCCATTGGCGATGTAAGCGGAAAAGGCGCTCCCGCCGCCATTTATGCGGCTCTGGTCAGCGGCATCATCCGGTCGCATGCACCGATTGAGCCCGGCCCTGCCGAAATGCTCTCGGCGGTGAACCTGTCGCTGGCGGAACGCAGGATTGCCGCGCAGTTTGTTTCGATCATCTATGCCGTTTGGGACGACGAGCGACGCACTCTGCTGGTGGCGAATTCCGGATTGCCCCTGCCCCTTTATTGCCATAACGGAAAAATCGAGCCGATCGATGCCACCGGATTGCCGCTCGGCCTGTTCGATGAAGCGGACTATGACGAACTTCACTTCAAGGCCAAGCCGGGCGACATGTTCGTATTCTTCAGCGACGGCATTCTGGATGCGCGCAACCGCCATGGGCAGTCGTTCGGCAGCGAGCGCGTCGAAGCCATCGTAAAAGACTGCGCCCAGCAGTCCGCCGATTGCGTAGTGCGGGAGATCTTCAAGGCCGTCACCGAGCACGCTGCGGGGGTTGAAGCCTTCGACGACCAGACCGTCGTGGCCATCAAGGTCAAAGGCGGCGCGGGCAAAGGCAAGTGAAGCGCGCGGCCCAATCGGCGGCGAATACCGAGATTCGAATGGTACGCGCACCCGGTTTTCTGTATCGCCGCGGCCATGCCTCTGCACCCTTCCGGCTGTTCTGCGAGAAGATAGATCTTCGGTCTCTCGCGGAACGCCACGGAACTCCACTCTACGTTTATTCTTCCCAGACCATTCGTGATCGCCTTCAGGCCTACTCGCATGCTTTCCGGTCGATTCCCCACACGCTCTGTTATTCGGTAAAGGCGAATTCCACGCTGGCGATTCTGCGCGAGGTAGCCAGGCAGAAGGCCGGGTTCGACGTGGTCTCAAGCGGTGAATTGGAAAGAGTGTGGCGCGTGAAGCCCGCGCGCTCGACGCGCATCGTCTTTTCCGGTGTCGGAAAAGCAGTGCGCGAGATGGAACTGGCGCTTAGATCGGGCATCCTCTTGTTCAATGTCGAGAGCGCCGCCGAACTGCACGCGCTAGCCGCTACCGCTCGGCGGCTCAAGAAGAAGGCTGCCATTGCAGTCCGCGTCAATCCTGACGTTTCGGCCGAGACGCATCCCTACATTTCAACCGGGCTCCACCAGCACAAGTTTGGCGTACCGATTCCCGAGGCGCGGGCGCTCTACGCAGAGGCCGCAAAAGAATCGAGTCTGAAGGCCAGTGGCGTCAGCGTGCATATCGGATCACAGATCACCGACGTGGGACCGTTCAGGGAAGCGCTCCATCGGGTCGCCGCACTGGTTCGTGAACTGCGCCTCGCAGGGCACGATATCCGCTATGTCGATGCTGGCGGAGGGCTGGGAATTTCTTATCAGTCGCCGCAAGAGCCCTTCGCGGATCATGTCGCAGCCTATGCGGAGGCGGTGCTCGGTCCGCTCCGAGGGCTACATGTTCATCTTCTCTTCGAGCCCGGGCGTTCCATCGTCGGACCCGCGGGTGTGCTGCTGACGCGTGTCCTCTATCGGAAAACAAACAACCGTAAACGTTTTCTGATCGTGGATGCCGCCATGAACGACCTTCTTCGTCCCTCTCTGTACGGTGCTCACCACGACATTGTCCCGGTGCAGTTCACATCCCCGGGTACCGAAGTCACAGACATAGTCGGCCCTATCTGCGAAACGGGCGATTTCTTCGCTCGCGATCGTGAGCTACCGGTAACACGCGAAGGAGATCTGCTCGCCATTCTCGATACCGGCGCGTATGGCTCGGTGCTCGGTTCCAACTACAACACCCGTGGCCGTTCTGCGGAAGTGCTGGTGGAAGGTGGCAAGGCGCGCATCATTCGGAAGCGCGAGAGCGTCCGTGACCAGATACGGCTGGAATTGTAGCATTCGACAATGTTTGCACTGCTGACAGGTGGGCGACCGGCGTTATCTTGGAATCTCTGCGCATTTACTTGCGCTTTGGCTAGAGCGACTCCAGAAAATTGGTGACGGCCCGCAGGACCGGCTCGGGTTGCTGGATGAAAAGCGCATGCCCCAGATTCCGGAAACGAACGTGGGTGTGATGCGCTAATAGCCTTGTAGCCATGGCAACATCAGCATCCGACATCAGGCCCCCAAGCTCGGGGCTGCCTTGCAAAAGGAGCGTGGGACAGAGAATTCCTCGCAGCACGGCTTCCCCATCCCAGCCTTCAAGCGCCGACCCATCGAGCGTCATATCGTAGGCCTCTGGATCGGCCTGTTGCACGCAACGCGCCCATGCCAGCAGGTAGGCCTCGTCATTTCCGGGAAGTTGGCGGATCGCAATCGCCTCGGTGGAAGCGGCAATCGGCAGAAGAATGTTTCCGATTCCGTCCGCAATTCCTTCCACAGAACCACCTTTGCGCGCGAGATCGCGCAATCCGGAAAAAAGCGCAGTATACATCGGGTGCCGCAGGCGCGGGCTTTGCCGCCCCGCAGGTGGAAGCGGCAAGGGCGGTCTTTGCGAATTTTCGGAATGTGCGCCGGCGCCGCTGCGGGCCATGATCATGTTGTCGCCGAGGATCAATGCACGCACCAGTTCCGGGTGATGGGCGGCGACCCACATCGCGATCATGCCGCCCAGTGAATGTCCAAAGATCACAGCCGGTAGCGGCACTCGCTCGCGTAAGAAACGGGCAATGTCGCCGGCGTATTCGGTTCCGTGGTACCCGCGAACCGCGCGCCCGGATTTGCCGTGCCCGCGAAAGTCCGGCGCAAAGATCTGCCAGCGCAGGCTGAGCGCGGGAATCAGCGGGAGAAAAACCTGCCACCGCCTCCCGAGCCCATGCAGCAGCACAAGCGGCGGACCGTTGGCGGGTCCTTCGGCAAAGTTCAACTGAACTTCGCCGGTATCGCAGGTCTGCTCGACGATTCCAGGATGCGTATCGCTCAATCGATCACCGTTCTATCGCTCTGATGATTGTGGAAGCAGCTCTTTCTGAAAGCTGACAACCGAGAGCTCAGACCTGATTCTCACCGGTCTCCCCACTTCAGTTTGGTCGAGAGCACCTCGAAAAACGTCTTCTGGAAACGCAGCAGCTTCACCATGTGTTCGGCCTTCATGCACTGCACCGAATCGCTGTCCTGAAGAGGCATGCCCACCTGTCCGTCGAGGCTGAGATACGCCTCTTCCTGGCCGGTCTTGACGCGGACCTCGATCTGCACAGTGTCGCGCACGACCACGGGACGATGCGTTAACCCTTGCGGCGAAACAGGAGTGATGACGAATGCCTGCACGTCCGGCTTCAGTATCGGCCCCCCCGCTCCCAGCGAATATGCGGTGGATCCAGTAGGCGTCGCAATGATCAGGCCATCTGCCTTGTAGCTGGAAACAAACTCGGCGTCCACAAACAATTCGAAATGGTTCAAGCGGGAAATTGCGCTCTTGCTCACCACCAGGTCGTTCAAAGCGGCATGGGTCGCGAGCGTGGAACCATTGCGAACCAGCGTGCATGTGAGCATCGACCGGCTATCGACGACGTAATGCCCCTTCTCAATCGCTTCGAGCGCCGGATAGAGACCGGTGAGCGAAACTTCCGTGAGAAAGCCGAGCGTGCCTAGGTTGACTCCCAGGATCAAAGTCCCTGAACCGGAAACCGCGCGCGCCGCGGAAAGTAATGTGCCGTCGCCTCCTAACACCAGTGCCAGTGTCGGCGCAAACCTGCCGAGATCGCCACGAGAGATAACCGGCGCCGCGGAATAATACACGGCGCTCTCCTCGTCCATCGCAACCGAGTACTGGCGCTCCTGCAACCATTTTTCGAGCGCCGGCAATACCTCCGACAACTCTGGTCGGTCGGGCTTGGAGATGATGGCAACCCTTTTTGTCTTAGATGCGGCGCTGGAACCTTCAGGCATATCGTCAGATCCGAACTTTCGATTGTACCGAATCAACGGCAGCAAGGCAGAAGTATGAAGTCAAATAACGGAAGCAGGATCAGGAAAAGCTGCATGCAAAAGAAACTCGCGGTTGCCTTCTCCGCCGAGGATGGGCGACTCGATGCATTCGGGATTGCTGGCTCCAAGTTCGAGCAGAGCCGCCTCCACTTTCCTGACGGCGGATTGCTGGGCCGCTTCGTCGCGCACGATTCCGCCCTTCCCTACCAACTCCCTCCCGACTTCAAACTGCGGTTTCACCAGGACTACAATTTCGCGCATCCGCTCGCGAGCTGGATCGGAGCAGGCGACCACCGCACGAATCACGGCCGGCAACACTTGCGTGGCCGATATAAACGAAACATCCATGGCGATAAAGTCGATGTCCGTAGCTGTACCAATATCGTCGCGCGTCAGATAGCGCGCGTTGGTTTTCTCCAGAAGCCGGATGCGGGGATCGTTTCGCAGGCCAAAATCCATCTGGCCATAGCCGGTGTCAACCGCGATCACCCGGACCGCGCCATGCTGCAGCATGCAGTCGCTGAACCCACCCGTGGATGCGCCGATGTCGAGGCATACCTTCCCATCGAGATCGATCCGCCAGTGCTCGAGAGCTTTTTCGAGTTTGAGGCCGCCCCGGCTGACGTAGCGAAGATCGTCGCCCAGCAACCGCAGCACGGCGTCGGAGTCAATCGACGCCCCCGCCTTGTCGACCTTCTGCTCGTTGACCAGCACTTTCCCGGCGAGAATGAGCGCTTGCGCACGTTCTCGCGAAGCAGTCAGGCCGCGCTCCACCAGCAATTTGTCGAGACGCGTCTTCAATGGAACTCGGGCCTTCGCTCGCTCTTGCATTGCGAGAAGCGGGAATCAGATGGAATTCGGTTCGCCTTGTTGCGTTTCGCACTCCCTACAGTGCAGACTGTAGAAGCGACTCGTTGACAGAAGGTTACAAGAGTAAGCCGCCGCTTTTCCACAAACTTTTCCACGCGGGTGTTGAAAACTCGGTTGGAATTGCCGGATTACTTACTCACGAGGCACTGTTTTGGGCAATAGAAAGCCGCCCTCGCGAGCGGCTTGATCATTCAATATGTGGTAACCAACGCTATCCCGCAACTTCTTCCAGCGTTTTCTGATCGATATCGAAATTGGCGTGCACGTTCTGCACGTCTTCGCTATCTTCAAGCGCCTCAAGCAGCCGGATCATCTGCGCCGCCTGCTGTCCTTCGAGTTTGATATACGTATCGGGGACCATACTCACACTCGACGAGCTTGGTGTAATGCCGGCCTTCTTCACGGCCTCCAGAACCGCCTCATACGCAGCGGGCTCCGTAATGATCTCCCAATTCTCGCCGTCATC
>JBEKOW010000001.1:0-66889 GCA_049521375.1 Terriglobales bacterium | reverse complement strand
GCATCGCTCGATGGCTGGCTGACCACGGGCCGGTTCGCCGCGGAGTTCGAGCGCGACTTTGCCGCGTTTATGGGTGTGCGCTGCGCGTCGCTGGTCAATTCGGGATCGTCCGCCAACCTGGTTGCGCTTTCGTGTCTGACCTCTCCGTCGCTCGGAGAGCGGCGATTGCGCGCGGGCGACGAGGTGATCACGGTGGCGGCGGGATTTCCGACTACCGTGAACCCGATCATTCAGAACGGGCTGGTGCCGGTATTTGTCGACGTTCAGGTGCCTACGTATGACGTCGATGTCGCGCAGCTCGAGTCTGCCTTTTCGGAGCGCACGCGAGCGGTCGTGCTGGCGCACACGCTGGGCAATCCGTTTGACATTGATGCGGTGATGGCATTTGCCAATCAACATAATCTCTGGGTAATTGAAGATTGCTGTGACGCGGTGGGGTCGACTTACAGAGGGCGACCGGTAGGGACGTTCGGGCATCTGGCCACTACCAGTTTTTATCCGGCGCACCATATCACGATGGGCGAGGGCGGATGCGTGCTGACGCAGTCTCCGGCGCTCAAGAAGCTGGTGGAGTCGTTTCGCGACTGGGGACGGGATTGTTGGTGCGATCCGGGGAAGTCGAACACTTGTGGCTGCAGGTTCGAATGGAAGCTCGGCGACTTACCGGCGGGATACGACCATAAATACACTTACAGCCACATCGGCTACAACCTTAAAGCGACCGACATGCAGGCCGCCGTCGGGGTCGCACAACTGAAAAAGCTGCCCTCGTTCATGGCGGCGCGGCGCGACAATTTCAGCAGGCTTCATGCGGCGCTCAAGGATCTCGACGACATCTTCGTGTTACCTGAAGCCACGCCGTTTTCCAATCCCAGCTGGTTTGGTTTTCCTCTCGCCGTGCGTCCCGATGCGCCCCTCACTCGCAACCGGGTTGTACAGTTTCTGGAATCGCGCAAGATCGCTACGCGGCTTTTGTTTGGCGGAAACCTGCTGCGCCAGCCCGCGTACCGAGAAATTCAACGGCGCGTGATCGGCAACTTGTCGAAGACCGACTTTGTGATGAATCAGGTGTTCTGGATCGGGCTCTACCCCGGCATCAGCGAGCCGATGATCGATTACGTGGCGCAGACGTTCCACGAGATGCGCAAGAGCGTAGCGCGGGGAGCCTAAGTTTGCAAATGGGTGACGATGACGAACCGACTCACTGAAGATCTCGACAACATTCTGGCTCGGACGGAGCCGCTATGGAGCGAGTTGCGGGGGGAACGCATCCTGATCACGGGCGCGACCGGCTTTTTTGGATGCTGGCTGCTGGAGAGCTTTGCCTGGGCGAACCGGAGGCTGAACCTGGACGCTCATGCGGTGGCGCTGTCGCGGAATCCGCAAACGCTGGCGCAAAAGGCGCGGCATCTGGCGGAGGACCCGGCAATCACTTTGCATGCGGCGGACATTCGGGATGGACAGTTCCCGGAGGGACAGTTTTCCCATGTCATGCATGCGGCGACCTCGGCCAGCGCACAACTGAATCGCGAGGAACCGCTCGTCATGTTTGACACGATCATGAGAGGTACACGGCGAACGCTTGAGTTCTCGCTAGCCCATTCCGTTAAGCGATTTCTTCTGGTCAGTTCGGGGGCAATCTATGGAGAGCAGCCGTCGGGTCTTACGCACGTCGGCGAATCGTTTTCGGGCGGGCCCGATCCCCTGAATCGCGCGTCGGCTTATGCGGAAGGAAAACGCGCTGCCGAGTTGCTATGCGCGGTTTCGGCGACGCCGACTTTTGAGACGACGGTGGCGCGCTGCTTTGCATTCGTGGGTCCCTACATGCAACTGGATGCGCATTTTGCCATTGGGAACTTCATCTCGAATGCGCTGCGAGGCGAAACCATCCAGGTGAAGGGCGACGGGGTGCCATTCCGGTCGTATCTGTACGCGTCCGACTTGGTGGTGTGGCTCTGGACGATGCTCTTCAGGGGGCGAGCAGGATGCGCTTATAACGTGGGCTCTGAAGACGCGCTGAATATTGCGGCGCTGGCGCACGAGGTGGCGGCGGCAGTGCCACCCGCGGTCAGAGTGCAGATCGCAGGCAAGCAGGCACCGGATGCGCAACCGCAGCGCTACGTGCCATCCACGGTGCGGGCGCGGACCGAACTGGGTCTGCATGCTGAGGTGCCGTTACGAGACGCGATTCTCCGCACCTACCAATGGTCCGCGGCGGAAGGGTATGCCAGGCGCGGGATACGAAAAGAAGCTCCCGCTCTTGGACAGCACGCGTAAGCGAGCGAAAGACAGGTCAGCAAGACGATGACAGTACCAAGGCGACTAATACTATGACTGGCAACGACATATTTGATGAGCTGTTTGTACTGGAACTGGCCAACAATCACCTGGGCGACCTGCAACGCGGCCTGAAGATCATCAGCAACTACGCGCAGGTTGTGCGCTTCAACAATGTTCGCGCGGCCATCAAGTTGCAGTTCCGCGACGTGGACACGTTCGTTCACAAGGATTTCCGGCAGCGAGACGACATCCGCTACATCAAGAAAACGATCGACACGCGCCTGAAGCCTGAGGATTTCGTGACCATGGTGCAGGCCATTCGGGACGCCGGCTGCATCCCGCTGGCCACGCCTTTTGACGAGAGCTCGGTCGATTTCTGCTGCAAGCTGGGCATCCCAATTCTGAAAATTGCAAGCTCCGACTGCAATGACTGGATCCTGATCGAGACTATTGCGAAGACCAAGAAACCGGCGATCGTTTCGACGGGAGGCTCTTCCCTCAAAGATATCGACGACTTAGTAACATTCTTCGATAACCGACATATACCGCTGGCCATCAATCATTGCGTGTCGCTCTACCCGTCGGAGGATTGCGACATCGAGCTGAACCAGATCGACTTTCTGCGTAACCGCTACCCGACACACACAATCGGGTTCTCGACGCACGAGTACAAAGACTGGACTTCTTCCATGCTGTTGGCGTATGCCAAGGGAGCGCGAACGTTCGAACGGCACGTCGACATTCAGACGGAAGGGATGACGGTCTCGCCCTACTGCTCGGTGCCGGAACAGATCGACACGTGGTTCAAGGCGTTCCATCGCGCCAAGCGCATGTGCGGGGCTCCGGGGACGCAGAAGCGGCTTCCGCCGCAAAAAGAAATTTCCTACCTGGACTCGCTGGTGCGCGGCGTGTATGCCAAGCGCGATCTGCCAGTGGGGCACGTCCTGCAGGACGCGGACGTCTATCTCGCCATTCCGCTGCAGCAGGGACAGATTTCCTGCCGGGAGTTGATGCGGGGAGAAGTGATCCGGAAGGCGGTTCCGGCGCACCAGGCAATCATGATTGACGCCATCGATAGCCCGTACGCCAACATACCGTCGCTCACGGAACTTATCTACCATCGCGGGCTGCCGCCGCAACCCGCAGTTCTGTCGGCGAAGGCCGGCAGCGGCAAGTGAAAGGTCTTGTAGAAGTGAAGACCATCAGCGTAGTGACGCCGTGCTTCAACGAAGAAGGCAACGTGCGCGAAGTTTATGAGCGGGTGCGCAGCCTGATGCTGAAGCTCGGGCGCTATCGCTACGAGCATATTTTTATCGATAACGCGTCGCACGACTCCACCTTTGCGGTGCTGCGCGAGATTGCGGCCGACGACGCGAACGTGAAGGTGATCCGCAACGCGCGAAACTTCGGGCACATCCGGTCTCCCATGCACGCCATGTTTCAGGCGAGGGGCGACGCCATTATCGTTCTGATGTCGGACTTGCAGGATCCTCCGGAAGTGCTGGAGCAGTTGATTGAGCAATGGGAACAAGGCTTTCCGATCGTGATTGCGGCCAAGCATACGAGCCGCGAGGCCGCGCCCATGTTCCTGCTGCGGAAGCTGTTTTACCGCCTGGTGAACCACCTGGCCGACGATATTGAGACTTACGAGAACTTCACTGGGTTCGGGCTTTACGATCGCAAGGTAATCGACCTGGTCCGCCAGTTTGGCGACCCTTATCCATATTTTCGGGGCATGATCGCGGAGATCGGACTGCCGCACGCCGAGGTTGTTTACGAGCAGCAGCGGCGCAAGAGCGGGAAATCCAAGAACAACTTTTACACGCTGTACGATCTCGCGATGCTGGGGATCACGAAGCTCTCGAAGGTGCCGCTGCGGCTGGTGACTTTTGCGGGCTTTGCCGGGTCACTCTTATCGCTGCTGGGCGGAACTGTTTACTTCGGATACAAGCTGCTTTTCTGGCGGCAGTTTACGGTGGGCATCGCGCCCATTGCCATCGGCATGTTTTTTCTAGGCTCGCTGCAACTTTTGTTTATGGGCATACTGGGCGAATACATCGGGAACATCCACACGCAGGTGCATAACCGTCCGCTGGTGGTGGAGCGCGAGAAACTGAACTTTGAGCACGAGATGGGAGCGCCGATGCCACGGGCCGAACTGGCGTCGGGCGCGACTTCCGGCAACTAAGAGAACGGCCGTCGGGGACAGAGAACAGGTGGAGATACTTGAACAACCCGGACTCGCTGATCGCCGCAGGATGGAGTCCGCGGCGGGGCGACCGCTTCCGGAATTGATTCATTTGCAGAACTGTCCTTTCTGCAAGACCAGCCGCGGCTCATGGGAACTCGACGCTGTCACGTATGGCGCTGGCCCGTTCGAGAGAGAACTGTTTTCGGTCTACCGCTGCGGCGGGTGCGGGATCGGAATCACGGATCCGGTGCCGTCCGAGTCAGACAGTCACTTATTGTATGAAGACCGGACATCCTCGGATTTTCAGGGGGATAACTCTTCGATGGCCGCGAGGCTCAAGGATGCGGTTGCGGATCGCGACGTGCGAACGATGGTGGGCAACGCGCGGCTTGGCTCGCCGGTAAAAAAGATACTCGATTACGCCTGCGGCAACGGGGCTTTCGCGCTTTCCCTGCGGAGGACGTTTCCGGAAAGCGCGGTATGGGCAACGGACTACCACGAGGCAGCTCCGCCCATGATCGAAGGGGAAGACATTCATTACTCGGACTATGCCGGACTGACGGCGCACACTCCCTTTGACCTTGTTCTCTGCCGCCACGTTCTCGAGCACACGTATCATCCTGTGGATTTCCTGAAAGGCATAAGCGACCTGATGTCTCCGGGCGGCGTTTTGCTGGTTGAAGTGCCCAACCTGGAGGCCCCGCTACGGAACGTTTTCGGCAAATATTGGGACGGCTACTACGTTCCTTATCATCCCATTCATTTTTCCAAAGCCGCATTGAAGCAGGCGGCGTTGGACGCGGGATTGGTTCCGGAGCACTCAGGTGGGTGCGAAATGCCGAAGATAGGGAGGTCGCTGCGAAACCTGATCGGGTGCGGGTATAACTCAGTGTTGTTTGCGGCGGGAGTGCTATTGCATCCCTTGCAGTTTGGCGCTCGGCTCCTCACCGGGCAGCCCACGTGCCTGCGCTTGTGGGCGCGCAAGAGCTAGTCCCCGTGACCGCGTAGATTATCCCACTGTTTGCCATCGGGTTGCGAGGGCAGCGTGCGTTTCGGGGAACTCCACAAGTGGGCGCGGTTGGTGTGAGGGAAGAGTAGGGATCCTTCGACCGCGCGGGACGACTCGCTTCGCTTCTCGTTCCGCTGCGCTCAGGATGACACGGCCGTAGATGAAGATATCGCTAAAGCGATAACCTGATACCAACCGATTTTCAGCGAGTTGTTTGACGGCTTACTCTCTCCAAAATACCTGGAAGATTCCGGCTTGACCATGGTTGGGGAACTTTTTCTCCACCTCGGCTCTTACTTCCGAGTTCATGCGGCCGACGGGGAAAAAAGGAGCTTCGTTGATCACTACCACTTTTACATCCGTGGATTGGAGGGCGCGCAATACTTCATCTGGCTTGGCGCCTGCATCGTCGCGGGTGATGTTTTTCAGGCCGGAGAGAAAGTAAACCTCGGGGCAATCGTTTCCGGCGTAAAGCAGACCGTTCGGCGAATGCTGCTGCAGGAAGCGGCTCAGTTCCTCGAAGACGCGAGCGTTTTCGATGCGCACGCCGCCGCGGGGTAGTCGCAACTTGTCCATGTGGCCGACTTCGTGCGTCAACTCCGCGACCTGCATGGGAATGAGCGAGACGACTCCGAACGCCGTGTAAAGGACGGCCACCGAAACCAGGACATAAGTTCCGGGCTGCTTCTTGCTGGTGGAGACGATGGACACAAGAGCGAGCAGGGTCAGCGGCAACGCATAGCAGAGATATACGGGAGCGGCGAAGGGATACTGGACGAGGGTGCAGGTCGCCGCGAGAGAAGTTAGCAGCATGACCTGTTGCCGCTGAAGAAGGCTGCGGTCACGGCTTCTGGCGGCCACGGCTACTACGACGACGCCCAGACAAACCACGACCGGGGTCAGCATTACTGCCGAAAACCACACTCCCGACAGAATGCGCATCGACTGCGTGGCGCGCACGGCGATCACGATCGCTCCCACGCCGAAAGCCGCGCCCACGGCCTTGCCTTGAAACTTATCCCAATACATGGCGGCGGCAAGAATGGCCAGGAGCGGCAGCACGAAAGCGACGTATTGAAGCGGGGCGGGACGGATGACGGCAAGATCCGCGACGTGCCCGGCGACGCTCGAGGCCATGCCGGAGGCGAAGCTGCGGAGAGACCCGGATAGCGCATAGGGCGCCAGCAACATCGCGAGGGGAGTTAGAACGCCGAGGCCAAATGGAGTGACGAATCGCAGGAGCGCTGCGAAACGTTGTGTGGTTGGCGCCGACACCTTATGGTCGCCGAATAAGATGAGGGAGACCATGGCCGTAGAAGGGAGGACAAAATGGTAGAACTCTGCCATGGTCAGACGAGCATGGAGCACGTAGAGCAGCGTCCCGAGGAAGGCGGACAAGGCGCCCAGGCTGAAGGCGCGATATCCCCAGCTCGTTTTCGCGGGCTCGCTCGACGCGTGGTCGCTTTGTTCCAGAAAAGCCAGAAACAGGAGCGCGCCGGCAATGAAATAGGCTCCGATAACTTTGATTGCCAGGGAGAGTCCGCCGCACAGTCCTGCTACTAACAGCCACTTTCTGGTTCTTACTTCGAGGTAGCGCAGGAGAGCCGCCGCGCCGAAGGTGGCGAAGAACAGGTTGTACCAGGAAGGCATGGCGGCGGGATAATTCGGGAAGCTCCAGGAGACCGCGAGGAGCGTGACGAGGCCAGCGCCGAGGGCGGAGGTGAAGCGCAGCGCGATGTAGTAGACGGCGGGAATCCAGGCCAGAAAAAACAGGAACACGCAAATTCGTAGCGACATCAGGTTCACGCCCAGGGTGCGGAAGGCTAGGGCATGGATCATGCTGAGACCGCCAGTGTAGATCTCAGCGTAGTCGCGATGGGGAAGCTGGCCTTGCAGGACGCGCAGGGCACTCTGGGCGAGGGTTCCATCATCGGCCGGAACCCAGCCGTTGCCGATGCGAAGGCCGACGTAAGTGCCAGCGATCAACAGAACCGCGGCGAGGACTACCCAACGAAGAACTTGGTCATGACTCGTCGAAGAGACGCCAGCTTCACTCTGGACGGCGTCCGATTCTGTTGATTCCAACTCGCGAACTTTTATTTCAACCTTCAGCACTTCGCGGCCGGAAGTCGTCGTGGGCTCGCTTGTCGCGGCTGGCTTCTCGATGTCGCGGCTCATTTTGCCTCCAGAGCGGTCAGTCGGAGTTTGGTTTCGGTGCTGTCCTGATTCAAGCGCAGAGCGGTCTCGTACTCGGCGCGCGCGGTGGCCCGATCTCCACTTTTTTCGAGCGACTCGCCCAGCCAATAGTGGTAATCCCAGACCTTGGGATCGAGGGCGACGGCTTGCTGAAGATAAGTTTGGGCTTCCTGATTGCGGCCTTCTTTGAGCAGGGTGCGCCCCAGAAAATGTTTCGGTCCCGCCTCTTCGGGAGCGAGTGCGACCGCACGCGATAACAATCGTTCCGCTTCCCGATATTGGCCATCCATCAGGTGAATGTTCCCGCAGTTATAAAGGGCTGAATAGAGATCGGGCTCCTTCTGCAGAATCTCGGAGCAGTAGGCCAGAGCCTTATCATAGTCGCCCATGCGGCCGTAGAGTCCGGCGAAGGCTGCAGTCCCCATCTCCGATTTCACGTACTCGGGCGGCACCCTTTGCAGCCAGAAGCGGCCCTGGTCGAACCTTCCGGCTCGAATGTAGGTTTCCGCCAGCGCCAGCGGAGCGTAGCTCAGATCGGGATGCAGGCGGACCGCCGACTCTGCCAGTTCAATCGCGCGGTCGTGCGCGCCGCGCTTGCTGTATTCGGCGGCAAGACCGACCGAGGCGTAGGGGTTGTCGGGATAGAGGGCGTGACCCCGGCTCCAGAGGAGCAGATCGTTCGCCCAGTAAACTTGCTGCGAGAGCGAGGCGCCCACATAGACAAGACCCAGCGCAAGAACGGCGGCGACTCTGACCGTCTGCGAACTCCATTGCTTAATGGATGGCAAGCGCTGGCACGCCATCGCCAACAGGATTGCGAAGCCGACCGAAGGCAGGCAGATATAGCGATCCCTGACGAAATCGCCATTGCCGAAATTGCGGAGGTAGAGCGCCGGGGCGAGCCCAACCAGCAGCCAGAGCCCGGCAAAAGCAACCGTCGAGTTCCCTTCCCGGCGATTCCAATACCACAATCCGGCGAGGGCTGCGAGCAGCAATAAGACGGGTGCTATAAGTTGAGTCAGGATTGCGTGGGTGACATAGGGCGTGTAATAGAGGCCGGTTAGTCCCACGGGAACCAGGAGCTTCCAGAGATAGAAGCTGATCACGAGCGGCAAAGTACGGGCCAGATCAACCAATCCGTGGTTGGGATCAAACTGCCCGGCAGCGTGGGGCAGAGCGTGTTTACGTAGCAGGACGTACGCAAGGGTAACCAAGACAAAGGGCGTTGACTCGGCAATGGCCCATAGAACTCTGCGTGTGGGAGTCATCTTCCCTTCCGCGGGATTCAGCCAGGCATAAATTGCTACGAGCGCTGCGAAGCTTACCGCCATCTCTTTCGTTAGAAGCGCGCAGGCCAGCAAGAATAACGATGCGATCCAACAGGCTACTTTGTTGTGACCGCGGGGGTTCCGGGCAGTGAGGAAGGCGACAAAGGCGAGCGCGAACGACATGGTGACCATCGAGTCAGAAGCGGCGGAAATCCAGGAGACGGCCTCGATGTGGATGGGGTGCAAGGCAAAGATCAGCGCGGCAAGAGCGGATGTCCAGTATTCGATTCCCAGTTTTCGGGCCAGCCAGAATACGGAGAGCGCGGCGCCAACATGCGCCAGCAGCGCGCCCAGATGCCAACCCCAGGGCCGCAATCCGAAGAGCGCGTAGTTCAGCATGGACCAGACGACAAAGAGCGGGCGGTAATACACCTGATGCCGCGCCATGTGGTACCAGAGGTCGCTTCCAAAAGCGCGGGGAAGGTTGCTCCAGCTGCGAATGATCGGATTATTGACGATCTGAGGCCAGTCGTCCCAGACAAAATCGAAAGACAAGGAGCCGCTATAGACGACCAATGTGGTCAACGCCAGGAGGGACACGAAAACATTGGGGCGGCGCAGATACTTGGCGAGCACCTCGGCGGCGCTGGGTTCTCGATCCATTTTTGTGGCTAACGATTCCACCTGGCAGACGCCTTTCGCTTCCCTCGCGGGTCGCAGATTCAACTGTGCGGACTGGCTCATACTAACGTTCCGCCGCTCTGCGCGCATGTTACCCAGGTTACCTACGTGTGTGACTTGTCTGCCCGTTTCGCCGTGCCGTTTGCGACGATATTCCCATGGGGTCTGTGGCCGGAACCCAAGCCGCGAAGGAAACATCGCCGGTGTTGTGCGTCGACCTCGACGGCACACTGATCCGGGGAAATCTGCTGTGGGAGTGCATCCTCGTCCTGCTCAAAACGCATCCTGCTGTTCTATTTCTGCTGCCGTTCTGGCTGCTTCGGGGACGCGCGTTTCTCAAGAAGCAGCTTGCGGGCCGCATCCAGCTTGATGCCACGCACCTTCCGTATCGTCAGGAAGTGGTCGATCTTCTGCGTCAGGAAAGGCTCGCCGGACGCCGGGTTGCGCTGGTTACGGCGGCGGATCACAAGCTGGCCAGGTCGATCTCCGACCATTTGGGACTATTCGACGAAGTGCACGCCAGCGACGGCGAAACGAATCTGAAGGGAGCGGAGAAGGCGGCGTTTTTGGTGCAGCATTTCGCCTCAACGGGCTTTGATTACATTGGAGATTCGACCGCCGACCTGGAGGTGTGGCGGCAGTCCCGGGCAGCGTACGTGGTTGGAAGCGCGGCGCGCGCATTGCAGGCGGCGGAAGTTACGACGCTCAAGGCCAGGATCGCCGAGCCGCGGACTTCTTTGCGAACGTGGATCGATGCCCTGCGCGGCCACCACTGGGCAAAAAACCTTCTGCTATTTCTGCCGCTGGCGCTTTCGCACAATCTGGCGATCGAGCCTGTGGTCCGCACGCTGGCGGGGTTTGGGCTCTACGGGCTGTGCGCTTCGGGGCTTTATATTCTCAACGACCTGTTTGACCTGCATTCGGATCGCGAGCATCCGTGGAAAAAAGAGCGGCCATTTGCGGCGGGGAATATTTCGATTCCCGAGGGCCTGTTCGCAGCGTTCGGGCTGCTATGCTCGGCGATCGGGTTGGGCCTGCTGCTCGACGCGCAATTTGGGCTGGTGCTGCTGGGATATGCGGCGCTCACGACCTGGTACTCGCTCCATTTGAAGAAGATTGCGCTGCTTGATGTTTTTGTGCTCTCCAGCTTTTACAGTTTCCGAATTCTCGCGGGCGCAATGATTTCGGCGACGCCGCTGTCACAGTGGTTTCTGGCGTTCGCGATGTTTTTCTTTCTCAGCCTCGCAATGGCGAAGCGCTATTCGGAATTGCTCCATGCAAATGACCTGATCGCGTCCGGAAAGTCGGGGCGCGGGTATCGAGTGGCAGATCGCGAACTTCTGCTCGCCCTTGGAGTTGGGAGCAGCTTTTCGGCGGTGGTCATTCTCAGTCTGTACGTGCATAGCCAGGAAGTGCGGGTGCTTTACCCGTCGCCCGAATGGCTGCTTTTGCTTTGCCCGATTGTTCTCTACTGGCTGAGCCGGACCTGGCTACAGGCGCATCGCGGCGAGTTGAATGAGGATCCGGTAACGCTCGCGATTCGCGACCGGGTCAGCTATGGGGCGGCACTGGCCTCGGCGGCGGTGATCGCCGGAAGCATGATAAGCGTGAACTTTTAATATGCCTGCGCAATCCACAGCGTTGCGGAAAGAGCCGGCAGCGGGCGAGCGCGCCGAAATGCGCACGGGCAGCTACCTCTCATGGGGACGCTATCCGAAGACCATACACAGCCACGTGTACAAACCGGCGTGGGATGATCAGATTCCGGCGATTGTCAAAGGCGCGTCGGCTGGAGAATTACTGCCTTACGGGATGGGCCGCAGCTATGGCGACTCGTGCCTGAACGCGCAGCGGGCGCTGGTGGACTGCCGGCGGCTTAACCGCATACTTGGCTTTGACGAAGCGACGGGCGTGCTGCGGTGCGAAAGCGGAGCCAGTTTCGCCGAGATCATCGAAGTGTTTCTTCCCAAGGGCTGGTTCGTTCCGGTGACTCCGGGCACGAAGTTTGTGACGGTGGGGGGAGCGATTGCGAACGATGTGCATGGCAAGAATCATCATTGCGCGGGGACGTTCGGGGCTCATGTACGCCAACTGGGGCTGCACCGGTCGGGCGAAGGGCCGGTGTTCTGCAGTCCGAGCGAGAATGCAGAGATGTTTCGCGCCACGATTGGCGGGCTTGGGCTGACGGGCGTTATTGCGTGGGCCGATATTCAACTTCGACCGGTGGCTGGACCGTGGATCGATTGCGAACTTGTCCCCTTTGAATCTCTAGCTGGATTTCTGGATCTCAGCGGCGAGAGCGATGGGCGGTTCGAGTACACGGTGGCGTGGTTAGACTGTTTTGCGGGAAAGAAGGCGCGGGGGATTTTTTTCCGCGGAAATCATGCGGCCGAAGCGGGCGGAAAGCTGCGTCCGAAACTGGGTCCGAAACTTCCCTTTGCTTTGCCCGCGTGGGTGCTGAACCGCGGCACGGTGAAGGCATTCAACACCGCCTATTATTACGCGCATGCAGCCAAGCGAGGCACGACGCGGGTGGGCTATGATTCGTTTTTCTATCCACTCGACTCGCTGCGGCAGTGGAACCTGCTTTACGGCAAGCAGGGGTTTCTGCAATACCAGTGCGTGCTGCCGTCGGCGAACCTCGCGGCGCTCGAAGAGCTGCTGGATCGCATCGCGCACTCGGGGATGGGTTCTTTTCTCGGCGTGCTCAAGCAATTCGGCACCGCTCCGGCGGCCGGAATGCTGTCATTCCCGCGTCCCGGGCTGACTCTGGCGCTTGATTTTGCGATGCGCGGGGAACGAACCTTGGAACTGCTGCGTTCGCTGGATGATGTCGTGTGGCAGAGCGGCGGCGCGCTTTACCCCGCCAAGGACGCTCGCATGAGCAGCGCAATGTTCGAGTCTTCATTCCCGCGGTGGCGGAGTTTCGTTCCTTATATCGATCCAAAAATGTCGTCGTCGTTCTGGCGGCGCGTCACGGGGCCACAATGACCATGACGATGGGCTCGGCGGGTTCTCGGGTCGCAGCTTTGAGGAAGGTCGTTGTGCTTGGAGCTACATCCGGCATTGCGATGGAGGTACAGCGGCAACTGGCGCGGCGGGGATGCGAGTTGCTGCTGGTGGCACGGTCATCTGAGCGACTGGAGGCGGTGCAGTCCGACCTGCTGGCGCGCGGGGCAAAGCAGGTGCTGATATGGGAGGCCGACCTGGCTTCCACTCCACAACATGCTGCAATTGTGGATTTTGTCCGACGATCGTTTTCGGATTACGACACGGTGCTGCTGGCCTATGGGTCGTTGCATGAGCAGAAGCAGTCGGAAGCGTCGGTCGAGACTCTGCTAGATGAACTCAATATTAATTTCGTTAGCGCATCGGCGATTCTTACGCTATTCGCGGCTGAGCTTGAGCGGCGTCGCATGGGCTGTATTGCCGCGATTACTTCGGTCGCCGGGGATCGGGGACGGCGGTCGAACTACGTTTACGGGTCCGCAAAGGGAGCGCTCGCGCTTTTTCTGCAAGGGCTGCGGAGCCGGTTACATGCCGCCGGCGTTGCGGTGATTACTATTAAGCCGGGACCGGTGCAGACTCCAATGACCGACCATCTTGCTGGCGCGGGGCGCTTTGCCGATCCTGAGGTGGTGGGACGCGACATTGTGCGCGCTTTGGAGCGGCGGGCGCCGGACGTGGTCTACGCTCCGAAGATCTGGAGATATGTGATGAGCGCGGTGGAACACATTCCGGAAGGGATTTTCAAACGGCTGTCGTTCTGACGACCGGATTGCTGGGTGGAAGCAAAAAGGGCCGCATCGCTGCGGCCCTTTTTCATGTTCTGAGAACGAGAGCTAAGGACTGTTTTCTAGCGTCTTCCTCTGCCACCACCACCGCCGCTGTGACCACCATGGCCTCCGCGGCCACCACCACCACCGCCGCCTCCTGGGCCGCGTCCACGACCTCGACGACGATTGCGATCGCGATCGCCTCCGCCGCCTCCACGAGAATCGCGGCCACCATCGGGGCGCGCTGCCGCTACTGGCTCGACGGAACCGGCCATGGCATCGACGCGGTTGAAGTTCGGCTCGTCGTCGGCGTCAAAATCAGCTCCGCCTTCGATCACCGCGGTGGGCGTGCCCTGCGCGACTGCGGGAGCGACGTCGCCTTCCGGAGCCATGTCACCTTCCGGAGGGGGAGGAGCGCCGCCACCCATTTTGGCGCGCTGCTCTTTCAGGATGGCCTTGCGCGAGAGCTTGATGCGGTTGCCTTCGACGGCCAGGACTTTTACCAGGACCTGGTCGCCCTCTTTGAGTTCGTCACGGACATCTTTGATTCTGTGTTCGGCAACTTCGCTGATGTGGAGCAGTCCATCGAGGCCGGGAAGAATTTCGACGAACGCGCCGAAGTCGGCGAGGCGGCTTACTTTTCCGAGGTAGGTCTTCCCTACTTCGGCGGAGGCAGTGAGATCGCGGATAATCTGGAGCGCTTTGTTGGCGGAGACTTCGTCGTTCGAAGCTACGTTGACCTTGCCGGAATCTTCGACGTCGATTTTTACTCCGGTCTGCTCGATGATGCTGCGAATCATCTTGCCGCCTGGCCCAATCACGTCGCGAATCTTATCGACCGGGATCTGAAGGGTATAGATTCTGGGAGCGTAGGCCGAAACTTTGACGCGCTGTTCGGTGAGGACTTCATCCATCTTGCCGAGGATGAAGAGGCGTCCGCGCTGGGCCTGGGCGAGAGCTTCGCGCATGATCTGGGCGGTGATGCCGCCAACCTTGATATCCATCTGGAGGGCGGTGATGCCTTCCTTGGTTCCGGCGACTTTGAAATCCATGTCGCCGTAGTGATCTTCTGCGCCCGCGATGTCGGTGAGGATGGCGTACTGGTCGCCTTCTTTGACCAGACCCATCGCGACTCCGGCTACCGGGGCCTTGAGCGGGACGCCTGCGTCCATCAGCGAGAGCGACGCACCGCAGATGGTGGCCATCGACGAGGAGCCGTTCGATTCCAGAATGTCGGAGACTACGCGCATCGCGTAGGGCCAGTTGTCTTCTGTCGGAAGGACGGATGAAACGGCGCGCTCGGCGAGAGCGCCATGGCCGATTTCGCGGCGACCTGCGCCACGGAGGAAAGCGACTTCTCCGACGGAAAAGGGCGGGAAATTGTAGTGCAGCATGAAGCGCTTTTTGGCTTCGCCTTCGAAGCCTTCGAGGCGCTGCATATCGTCACTGGTGCCGAGGGTGGTGGTGACCAGCGCCTGGGTTTCGCCGCGGGTGAATACGGCGCTGCCGTGGGCGCGCGGGAGAACTCCGACCTCGATCCAGATTTCCCTGATCTGATCGAAGGCTCGACCGTCGGGACGATGCTTTTTGTGGATGACCTGGTCGCGGAAGATACGTTCGCGCAGGGTCTCGTAATATTCCTTGAATTTCGCTTTGGCCGCAGCGTCTTCTTCCGGGATGGCGGCCAGTTGTTCTTTTTCCAGAGTTCGGACGAGTTCGTAGCTTTCGGATTTCGGATGCTTCTGGGTGTCGAGAGCGTCGGACAGGCGCGCGCCGATTTTCGACTCCAACTCTTTATAGTAGGCGTTGTCGAATTCGGGAGGCGTTACCTTACGCTTGGGCTTGCCGACCTTGCGGCGCAGCTCTTCGATGGCGGCGCAAATCTTTTTAATTTCGGTGTGCGCGAATTCAATCGCATCGACTACTGTTTCTTCTTTTACTTCCTTGGCGCCGGATTCGATCATCAGGATGGCTTCGGAGGTGCCGACAACCATGATGTTCAGCAGGCCTTCGCGCATCTCGCTATAGGTGGGATTGGCGATGAAGCGGCCCTCCACCAGGCCGACGCGCACGGCGCCGATGGGGCCGAGGAATGGAATGTCAGAAACTGTCAGCGCGGCGGAAGCGGCGTTGATGCCGACTACATCGGGATCGTTTTCGGTGTCGGCGGAGAGCACGAAGGCGATGACCTGCGTCTCGCATTTGAAACCTTCGGCGAACATGGGGCGGATGGGACGGTCAATCTGGCGGCTCGTGAGCACTTCGCGCTCGCTCATGCGGCCTTCGCGCTTGATGAATCCACCGGGAATACGTCCGCCGGCATAGGTGTATTCGCGGTAGTCGACGGTGAGCGGGAAAAAGTCGATGCCGGTGCGCGGCTCGGGATTGGCGACAGCGGTCGCAAGCACAACGTTCTCGCCGAGGCGCACGAGGGCGGAACCATGGGCCTGCTTGGCGAGCTTTCCGGTTTCGAAGGAGAGGGTTTTGCCGCCAGCGATTTCGACGGTAACTACGGTAGGTTCAGGCTTCATAAGTCATCCTTTATTTTGGCAGGAGCGCGGGCGCGCCAATGCGGAGTTCGCCTGGATAGGCAAAAGGCGAATGCCAGTGCGGCTCGCGGTCGGGAAAACGCACGTTGTTAAGGCTCTCGGAGTTGAAATCCGGCCCCCACTGGGCCGGTCACGTTTATTTGCGGATGCCGAGCTTGGAAATAACGGTCTTGTACCGTTCCGAGTCGTACTTCTTAAGATAGTCGAGGAGGCGGCGACGCCGGCTCACCATCATGAGAAGTCCGCGGCGTGAGCCGTGATCTTTCAGGTGCGTTTTGAAGTGTTCCGTCAACTGACCGATGCGCTCGCTCAATAGCGCGATTTGAACTTCCGGGCTTCCGGTATCGGTAGGGTGCGTGCGATACGTGTCAACGACGGATTGCTTTTGCTCTCTGGCTAGCACTAACCTATTGCACTCCTGTCTCTTCTCATTTTCGTAACGAGTTTGAGGATAGCACAATGGAGGGGGAACTCGCTACTCGGCCCACTTTTGGGTAGTGTCCTAATTCCAATTCATTCACCACCGAGTCACAGAGTCACGGAGAACACCCAAACCTTAAGGAAACCAAAGAAGCGGAAGGTTTTCACCAAGCAGTTGGGGTTTTCTATGTCGCTGTGGTGAGAAACCAGGTTAGGATGCTACCCGGATTTGGGGAGTGTCCTCAATATCTGCGATTATATTTTTGGGGTTGGACAGCGCCGGAATGTCCCGCCTGAGCCTAGTAAGGTGTAAACTTTTTGTAGGAGACTGACATGGAAGCGGCTAGATCTGGAGGAATTTTTGTAGCCGTTTTTGTAAGCATTTACGTCGCTTATTTCCTAAGTTGTCTCCCGCTATTTCTGTCGGGAGAGCGATGGAGGGCAGCGGAGGACACGGCGCGGGCGCGCCGTCTGGCGGACGCTAAGATGAATGCAAGACTCCTGCGACTCGACATCTGACGCGTTCCAGGATGGGTCCGCAGTACGGGTAATCAGAGTTTTCCTAAGCCTCACTTATCAACATTCATGATTCAGAGTGACGCGCGTTTCGGGTTTATACTGAATCAGTAAACAATCGTTAAGGAAGCGGCCACGCCCGGTTGAATCCATCCGGCAGGAACTGGGACAACTCGTTCTTTTGTGCGCCCGGCCACTCAACGAAGTAACGCCATAATATTTGGGAGACTGCCATGCCTAGAGGCCGATCAACATTTACCAAGCGCCAGAAGGAACAAGCCCGGCAACAAAAACAGCGCGACAAGAACGAGCGTAAGACACAGCGTAAGCAGGATCGTCCGGAAGGAAGTACGACCGAACTGGATGAGGAACGCGAAATGCGGGAACTCGCGGAGGCCCAGGCAGCGTTGTTCCGTATCGGAGCGGAGGACGAACCGGATTTGCCAGAGGTAGCTCCGCACGGCAAGTAAGCGATTTTCGAAGGTCGGGTATTCCTGAAAAGCGATGGCCGGGATCAATGATCCCGGCCATCGTAATTTCCCGCCAACAAAAGTTCCGCTATACGAAGACTTCGCCGGGCAAGCGGGTCAGAGTCCGTGATGCGAGGGTGTTCTGAATGGCCCGTCGAGGCCGGTCTTCAGTCGATCCATTCAACTGCTTGCGTTCGATGCGCAGCTTCAGGGTGCGCTCGATGTTTCGGAGGTCCAGAACCTCCACGCCGGTAACGAGCGTTGAAGCCCTTCCCTGCAGTCCGGCGCGTCCGGTTCTGCCAACGCGGTGAATGAAGTCTTCGGCCATCTTGGGCAGGTCGTAGTTGATGACGTGGGCCACGTCGTCAACGTGCAGTCCGCGGGAAGCGACGTCGGTTGCGACCAGAACCTGGTAGCGGCCTTCCTGAAATCCGCTGAGCGCGCTGTTGCGCTGCGATTGGGTACGGTCGCCGTGAATCATGGCCACCGAGAAGCCGTCGCGTTCGAGATCGCGGGCCAGCCTCTGAGTGCCGCGCTTGGTGCGGGCAAAAACCAGAGTCTGTCCCTTCTCGGCATAGAGCAACTGGCGGAGGACTTCCAGTTTTTCGGTGGGTCGAACTTCGTAGGCTTCCAGGCGAACGCTTTCGGCGGGCTTGAGGATGGAACCCAGCGCAACTCGGACCGGATCGCGCATGTAGTCGTGCACTAGCGCGGCTACCGACTGTTCAAGGGTGGCTGAGAAACAGAGCGTCTGGCGCTGCTCGGGCACGACCTGCAAAATGCGGCGGATCGAAGGCAGAAACCCCATGTCGAGCATGCGGTCGGCTTCGTCGAGGACAAGAATCTTGACGTGGCGAAGGTTGGCAAATTTGCGGGTGATGAAATCCTGAAGGCGACCGGGGGTCGCGATTACGAATTCCGAGCCGGCGCGCAGACTGTCGATCTGGGCTTTTTCGGAGACGCCGCCGATGACAAGCGCGGCCTTGGGCATGTTCTTGCCGGCGAGTTGCTTGTACTGCTCATGCACCTGCATGGCGAGTTCGCGGGTCGGCAACAGTATCAGCGCGCTGATGTGGGGCGACTGCTCGCGGCGGAGCATTTCGATAATCGGAATCAGGAAAGCCAGCGTCTTGCCGGTTCCCGTCTGGGCAGTGCCTAAAACGTCTTTGCCGGCGAGGGCTGGAGGAATTGCCAGAGCCTGGACGGGGGTGGGTGTAACAAAATCGGCTGCCGCCAGCTTCTGCTGCAAAACAGCAGACAGGGGCAGTTCACTAAAGGTATTCATTCTTTGTATTTCTTTCTGGAGGGGCCAATATCAGGTCTCAGACACACTTTTCTCACGCAGAGTTCGTTCAGACAGAGATGTCGAGAGTTCAATGCCGCTCGCATTCAAATTGGCGCTGGAACCAGGCGGGCAGGAAATGCGGAGGTGATGCGGATCCAACAGGATCCCCGCTTAACGAGCAAACCGTAGCAAAAGCGTTAATACGAGTATAGCAGAAGATGGGGCGGGGTGGCGTTACCAGGGTCATGTTTACCCGTATGTGGAAAAGGCAGGCTGGAATTCTCCAGCCTGCCCTGTTTACTGTTTCGTTATGCTTACGTTACTTGGCTGTGGTACCCGCGCTGACAACAGCGGAAACGAAGCTTGCGCCGTTGGGCGTGCCGAGTCCCGTGACATTATCCCAGCCGGGGCCGGTCGTCAAAGACGTGTCGGTGCCGAAGGAGAGGACGTACCAGCGGGTCGAGGTTCCGTTGTACAGCATACTGACAAAATCAGTTGTGTTTTCCAAAGGGGCCGACAAATCGTCTGCTGTTTCCACGGTGGGCGGATTTGGCCGGTCGTAGATGACGCCGGTGACATTGCTGGGTCCATCGACGTTTGTGACGTCGGTGATGGCCCCGGCAGGCAGCCCGTAAAGAAGCGCGGAAGCCTGTCCGGGCCAGGTGCCGGCAGCCTGAGCTGTAATCGCCCACATTCCAGAGAACATGGGGCAAGCGAGGCTGGTGCCGCCAACGACTCCAATGAAGGTCTCTCCGCCTTCTGTGTCAATGAACTCGACGCCGGTGTAGGGATCAGCGACGAATGCAATGTCAGGGACGAGACGCCAGTTGCCGGGCAAGCTGCTCTGAAAAGATGGCTTGGCGAATGAGGCGCTGGTGCCGCCGCCGGCGCCGGCATAGAAGCCGATAGAAGCCGGCGGGATTACGGGCGGCTGGCCAGAATCGCCGGAAGTAGCATAGCCGGCGATGCGGGTCAGGTTGTTGCCCCAACCAGTCTGCAACTTGATGGAACGGTCAGCATTGAGAAACACGCTGGTTCCTCCGACGCTGGTCGCATAAGGGGAAGATCCCGGCATAGAGACGGTGGTTGCACCGTAGGCGTAGGAGAAGTCGCCATCGTCGCCACTGGAGAAATTGACCGAGACGCCGAACGCAGCACCCGTCTCATTGATAGCATTCTCAATAAGGAGTTCGCCCGGATCGTAGGTCGCGAGATAAGCCTCTTCAATGCCGTAGCTGTTGGAAATCACCGGACCCAAGGGATAGCCGTCGGGGCCGTCCTCGAGGGCATAGAGCACCGCAATGTCAAGGTCACCGCTGTTGTTAGTGAGCCCCAGAACGAGGGCAATGTTGGCGCCAGGGGCAACGGAGTGGGACCACTCTACATCGAGACTGGTTTCCACGTCCCAGCCGCAGGTATTGCCTCCGCAATTCGTAGGGCCACCCGGATAGTAGATGGCGAAGTTGCTGGAGGTAAGCGCCGGCAAGCCATTGATCTCAGAAAAGATGTTGGCGTCGCTTAGGATCGAGTCGGAGCCGTAGGCGTCGACGATAACAACGGTCTGGCCGGTGCCATCGAGCTTCTGCGAATAGAGTGCGGGAAGTCCGTAAGCCTTCTCCAACTGCGGTGCGTCATAGCCGCAAGGCGGAAGGTTGGGAGGACCTGCGGAGATGGGACCGCCGTAGCGAGTGCCTTTGTAGACGGCATAAGGGCCACCGCCACCGGTTTCGAAGGTCCGCGACACGGTCTGGCCGAGGCAGTTGGCATTGAAGTACTGCTGAGCCGGTCCGACTTGCTTACTTACCTGGGACAGCGGGAAGGAGGCGACGGGTTTGCCTGTCTCGGGATCGAGAGCGCGCTTCGCATGGCTCTTGAAAGTGGTATCGGCGAGGCCTTGTACGGCATACACAAGTTTGCCGGCTGGGCCGGGGATGACCGCTTCCCTGCTGGGCATGCGATGCGTTTCGCCGTTGATCAGGACGCGGTTGATCTGCACGCCGGTGGCGCGTTCGACGTCCGCTACGGTGCCGCGGGCGGTGACGGCATGGTTGAGCTTGTCAACGTACACGACGCTCAAATTATTCGCCGCCAAGTGCTGCTTGACGACGGCCATATCGGCCGCGCTGGGAGCAAACCGATTCTGGTATTCCTGAGGCGTGAGCCAGTGATGGTAGCTGGGTGAATTCTTGTCGTACATCTGGCGAACCATTTCATCCAATGTTGATTTGTTGTGCTGGTTGAGCCAGAAGGTGACGTTGATCAGTTTGGAGGGCTCTTCCGCGCCCAGCACCTGGGCGTTGGAAACGGCGCGGCCATGATTCGCCGCCTGTGAAAAGGCCGGAATCGCGATCAGCGAGATTACCAGGCCGAAAAGCAGCGCAGCGAGGAAGTTCTTACGTGTGTCTGGGGACATAAGTTACATCTCCTGGAAGAAAGGTCAATGTGACTGGCCAACGCTGCGAGTCCAACCGAATTGTTGTCAAATTAGCCGTGGCGTCGCGGGTGCGCGGTTGGTACGGGTCAAAAGCCGCGCGGGACGGCCCGAAGGACAGCCCACGCCGCGGCGAAGTAACAACCGAACACCGCCAGTACAGAGTGCATTCATAACTACGCCGTTGAGCGGCGTCTGTCAATCGGCGATTGCGGCGGATGAAGAGATTTGAAGTGAAAAGGCTCAAAATCCTGGCATTTCCTGCGGATGGGCTACTCCGATTGGCGGTATTCCCCAGTGTGGTTTGCCGAACCGAGCCGGACCCAGATATTATCCCGGCACATGACAAAATTGAAATTACTTCTGCCGCTCCTCTTCTGGTTCTGGGCCACATCGGGCTGCGCGTTCGCTCAGGGCGCTTCGCACTCCAAGGAAGTCGATGGTGCTTATCCCGCAGCACACGAGCTTTATCTCGATCTGCATGAGCATCCGGAACTCTCTTCGCACGAAACGCAAACCGCGGCCAAGATCGGGGAGCGGCTGCGCAGCCTGGGCTACGAAGTTACGGAACATGTGGGGGGCACGGGGATTGTAGCCATCCTTAGAAATGGGAGCGGGCCGACCGTGATGCTGAGGACCGAGTTGGACGCGCTTCCGGTCGAGGAAAAAACCGGGCTGCCGTATGCGAGCAAGGTCCACACCAAGGATGATGCGGGGCGTGATGTGCCGGTCATGCATGCCTGCGGACACGACATCCATATGTCAGCACTGGTGGCCACGGCTGGCATCATGGCGCGCAGCAAGGACACGTGGCGCGGGACGCTAATGCTGATTGGACAACCGGCGGAAGAGACGATCTCGGGTGCGAAAGCCATGATCGCCGACGGCTTCTCGACGCGCTTCCCCAAGCCAGACGTAGGCATTGCGCTGCACGTTGGCAACGAGCTTCCCGCGGGACAAGTTGGGATCGCTCCGGGGATTTACAACACCAATGCCGATTCCCTGCGGGTGACGATCTACGGCAAAGGCGGACATGGAGCGGCGCCCAATACGACGATCGATCCGATTGTGATTGCCGCCAGGACGATCGTCGCGTTGCAGACCATCGACTCACGCGAAGTGAAGCCGGGAGAGCTGGCGGTGATCACGGTCGGATATATTCGGGCGGGAACGAAAAACAACATCATTCCCGACCAGGCTGAGATGGGGCTGACGGTGCGCACTTTCAAGGCCGATGTGCGCAAGCAGGTTCTGGCCGCTATCGAACGCATTGTTAAAGGAGAAGCGATGGCGGGCGGCGCAACGCGCGAGCCACTGATCGAGCGATACGAATTTACGGACGCCGTCTACAACGATCCGACGCTGGCCAAGCGGTTGCGCGTGCCGCTGGAGGCCGCTGTGGGCAAAGAGAACGTGATCAACGAGGAGCCCATTACGCCATCCGAGGATTATTCATATTTTGTCGAGCTGGGTATTCCCTCGCTCTACTTCAGCCTGGGAGGCGCCGATCCTGAAAAATTCGCCGAGGCTCACAAGTCGGGAACGACGCTGCCGTCGAATCACTCGCCGTTCTTCATGCCCGACGTGGAACCATCGCTACGAACCGGGATTGCGGCGGAGGTGGGGGTGCTGCGGTATTTGTTGCCGACGAAGTGAGCGGTCAAGAACGGAGCCGGGAAACTTGGTCTTGTTGGAAGGACGACCGCTAAGTTAAGGCGATCGTGGACGAGTAGGGATCCTTCGACTCCGCCAAGGATGAGTTCGGAGCGGGTTTCAAAGAGCGAGACGGGCCGGCTAAAATCCGCGCCGCCCTTGGGCCGCACGCAGGACCGAGGTTTACGGCCTGCTAGAAGCCCTGACGCACCAGATCTTCCACGGTCAGGGAAGATCGGGCGGGCTCACCTTTCATCATCTTCTCGACGTATTTCGCAAGGAGGTCGGCTTCGAGGTTGACGGGATCGCCGGGCTTGAGCGAACCGAGGTTCGTCATCTCGACCGTGTGCGGAATGATTGCGATCGTGCAGCGGTTGTTCTCCAGCTTCGCGACTGTGAGACTGATGCCTTCGATCGAGATCGAACCCTTGAACACCGTGTATTTCTCGATCTCGGATGGGATCTCCACATGAAGCCACCAGTTCTCCGAATCGGCGATGCGCTCCAGTTCGATCAGCCTGCCGACGCCATCGACGTGTCCCTGGACGATGTGACCGCCGAAGCGACCGTCAGCCTTCATGGGAAGTTCGAGGTTGACGAGCGCGCCCTCGTGAATGCGCGAGAACGAGGTGCGCTCCCACGTTTCGGGAGCGAGGTCGGCGCAAAAGGAAGCTGCCTGAATGTCGAGCGCGGTCAGGCAAACGCCGCTGACGGAAACGCTGTGGCCGCTGCCCAACTCCGTGGGAGTGTTCTTCGCCGCCACGGTGATGCGGCGATTTTGACCGCGCTGCGCGATTGTTGTGATCTTGCCTACTTCTTCGACAATTCCGGTAAACATGATGCCTCCAGTTATGAATTACGGAACGGCGCGTGATTAATCCTGGTATGGATCCTTTAAATATCCTTCGACTGCGAAATCCTCGCCGAACTGGTGGAGCTTTATCCGGCGGGGTGCGAGTGAAATATGGGTGTGGCCTTTCTCGGCGCTGGCCACGAACGGCACCGAGCCTTCACCCAGAATCTTCGGGGCGTAGAACAAAAATAATTTGTCGACCACTCCTGAGGAGAGCGCGTTCCAGTTGACGGTTGCGCCGCCTTCTATCAGCACGCTGGTGACGTCGTATTTTGCGAGGCGGCGCATGACTTCGTGGAGATCGGGGCGGCCATCGGGTTGGGCGGAAGTTACTTTTTCGACGCGCAGGCCAAGCCGCTCGAGTTCCTGCTTGCGTTTATCATCGGCCTCCGAATAGAAGATGAGCACGTCGCCGCCTGCCGATTTCACGAGGCGCGATGTGTCGGGCAGGCGCAACCAGGAATCGAGAATCACGCGAAGGAGAGGGCGGCGGCGAGCGCGCCCGCTGCGATCGGTCAGCAGAGGATCATCCGCAATGACGGTGCCGACGCCAGCCATGATGGCGTCGTGTTCGTGGCGCAGCACATGCACGTGGCGGCGGGCGATCTCGCCAGTGATCCAGCCACCGGTTGAGCCTCCGGCGGCGACTTCGGCAGAAACTTGCGGGCTGGCGGATTGGAGAGCGGCAGGTGGCGGAGCGATTTTTCCATCGAGCGTCATCGCCGCTTTGAGCGTGACGAAGGGAACATGTTGCCGGATGTATTTCGCGAAGCCTTCATTCAATTTCTTCGCTTCGAGCGCGGACATACCGACATCTACCCGGATTCCGGCGGCCCGCAGTTTGGCAAAGCCGCGTCCCGCAACCTGCGGATTCGGGTCCTGCATGGAGCAAACCACGCGCTGAATTCCGGAGGCAATCACGGCATCCGCGCAGGGGCCCGTGCGGCCCTGGTGCGAACACGGTTCCAGATTGAGGTAGAGAGTGGCGCCGCGAGCGCGTGGCCCGGCTTGCTCGAGGGCGAGTACTTCGGCGTGTCTTAGGCCGTCGTAGGTGTGAGTTCCGGCTCCGGCTTCGTTTCCGGATGCATCGACCACAACGGCCCCGACCGCGGGATTTGGCGAAGCCAGGCCGATGCCAGCACGTGCCAGATCGAGCGCACGTTGCACGAATTGTTCGTCAGATAACATGGGGAAGCAAGTTAGGAGTCAGATTGCAGAAGTAAAACCTTGCTTCCGGTACTTCCACCCTGGCTCTGCAATTCTTGTTCTCTACTTTGCTTTTCTATTTTTGCATTTCACTTCCGCGATTTGATTTCGTACTTCTGACTTTTCGTTCACGCGAATAGCGAGTCCACAAAATCTTTTGCATCAAACGGCAACAAATCTCCCGCCTTCTCGCCCACGCCTACGAAGCGGACTGGCAGACCGAGTTCGCGTGAGATCGCCACCACCACGCCGCCTTTCGCAGTGCCGTCGAGTTTGGTCAGCACTATGCCGGTCACGCCTGCGGACTGCGTGAACTGGCGCGCCTGCTGCAATCCGTTCTGGCCGGTGGTCGCATCCATGACGAGGAGAACTTCATGTGGTGCGCCGGGCACGATGCGTTGCGCGGTGCGCTTCATCTTTTCGAGTTCTTGCATCAGGTTCTGCTTGGTGTGCAGGCGGCCGGCGGTGTCGACGATCACGTAATCGGTCTTGCGTTCGGTCGCCTTCTGGAGTGCATCGAAAAGGACGGCGGATGGATCGCCCCCCGCTTTCGTTTTGATCACCTCGGTGCCCGTGCGCTGTCCCCAGATTTCAAGCTGCTCGATGGCGGCGGCGCGAAAAGTATCAGCCGCGCACAGCAGTACGCTCTTACCTTGTCCGCGAAATACCTGCGACAGTTTACCGATGGTCGTGGTTTTGCCGGTGCCGTTCACGCCGACCACCAGGATCACTTCAGGGGTACCGTCGACGCGAGCGACGGGGCGCGCGGGAGTCGCGGTCAGCATCGCCAGCAGTTCCTCTTTCAGGAGGCGCTTCAGTTCGTTTACATCCTTGATCTGCTTGCGGTCGGCCTTGTCACGCAGCTTTTCGAGCACTTCGTGAGTGGTGGTGGTGCCCAGGTCAGCGCCGATCAAGGTTCCTTCCAGATCGTCGAGGGTGGAGCGATTGATCTCCTTGCCAATGGAAACTACTTCGTCGATGCGCTCGGCCAGATTCTCGCGCGTGCGCGAAACCGCCTCCTTCATGCGCTCAATAAAACTCGGCTTCTTTTCTTCGTCCAGGCTACCGAAAAGGGTTTGAATCATCGCGACAACGATTATAGGAGATCGAGCGGGAGGAATCGGTAATTTGTAATTTGGAAAACCGCGTTGCAAGATTGCTCGGGTTTTCAAAATTACAAGATTACAAATTACCCAATTACAAATTCAGGTGCGGGTGGTTTGGATGGTAAACGAATCGACGGGAAGCGTCGTGGTCACAACTTCTACGGGAGGATCAGCCGGCGCCGTCTCGGCGACGGGTTTTGGGAGACGAATATCACCGCGCTGAAAGAGCGCCAGCAGCGCAGCGACGCCCTTGGGATCAAGTCGCTGCCCGGAGAGATTCTGGATGATACGAATCGTCTCTGTGTTATCGAATGCCTTCTGGTAGGGCCGGTTCGTGGTCAGAGCGTCAAACGTGTCAGCCACGGCAATCACGCGGGCGAGCAATGGAATTTCGTCGCCCTTCAAGCCATAGGGATATCCGCGGCCGTTGAGCGCTTCGTGATGCAGTTCGATGCCGGGCAGCATCTCACGCAGTTGCGGCACCGGACGCAGAATATTTGCACCCTTGGTGGTGTGCGTTTTCATGATCTCGAATTCTTCTGGAGTCAGCGCGCCCGGTTTTTTCAGGATGCGATCCTCGATGCCGATCTTGCCCACGTCGTGCAGTTGCGCCGAGACGCGCAGGGTTTCGAGAAAGTCGTCGTCCAGGCCCATCTCTTTCGCGATTAGGAGGGAGTACCGCGTGACGCGATCGGAGTGGCCGCGTGTGTACGGATCCTTTTCGTCTACCGCGCCAGCCAGCATCTGAATGGAGCCCATGAACAGGGCCTTGTTTTCATCGGCGGCGCGCTTCAGATCCTCGACGAACTGCTCGAGGTCATCAGACATGGTGTTGAAGGTCGTGGCGAGCTCGCCAATCTCGGTGCGGGTGTTCACGTGGACGCGTTGCGAGAAATCGCCGCGCGCAATCGCCCGGCTCGAATGGGCCAGCACTTGTAGAGGGCTGGTGATTCGGCGCGCCGAAAAAATGCTCAGCCCGACACTCACGAACACGGCGAGAAGAGCGAGCAGGCGGCCCGTCTTCTGCATTTCATATATTCCGCGATAGGCCTCGTCGCGGGGCTTCTGCACTACGACGGCCCAATCCAGCGAAGTGACGGGGCTGTAGGTTCCCAGCATTTGAACCGCGTGCTCGCCATGCAGGCTGAATTCGCGGGTCGCCGCCAGTTGGGCCTTGGAACCGGCATCCACAAAGCTGCGCACGATGTCGAAGTGCATCATGTCCTGCCCAGTTGCGTACTGCGGGGTCGCGGCCGCTACCAGCCGGCCCTGGTGGTCGACCACATAGGGCATCAGACCGGTCAGGCTGACTTGCTGCAATCGGCGGATGAGAAAATCCAAGTCAACCACCGAGGCAATCATTCCCAGGAAGCGGCCGCTAAACATAATCGGCGAACCGACCAGCATCACGGTCCGGGCCGACTTTCCGCCGCCCACGACCAGGGGTTGACCACTGTAGGCCTTGCCACCGCGCGCGGCCTGGTAGGCGCGCTCCAGCTCGCGCTGCAGAAATGCGTCGGGCTCGATGCGTCCGGCGGAAACTCCCTTAGCGTCCGTATTCAGCAAGATGGCATAGGCGATATCGTTCGACGAGGAGACAAAATTTTCCAGCAAGGCCCGGAGCTCGGGTGTCTGGATGTGCTGGCTTCCGAGGTCATTGCCGCTCTCTACCTGTACCGATGACGACAGGTTGGAGAGCATCATCCGCAAGGCTTCCTGATGCTGGGCGATATCGTCCGCGAGCGAACGCGTGACGGTATTCTGCAACAGCATTTCGTTGGTCTTGAGCCGCTCCCGGTTCATGGTCTCGATCTGCGCCGAGTAAAAATACATAGGCAGGACGCTGATGGTCAGCAGCACGCCGAGGATTACATAGAGCAGCGGAATGCGCGCGGGAATGGGCAGTGTGAACGACAAAAGGCAGTCCTGGCGGCCCGAGCGCGGGGAAGAGCTGGTCCGTACAATTCCTATTTTAAGTTGGACTGGCCGGGCGCTCTAAGGTGCTTAAGGTACAGCTCACCGTTACCGAAGTACCTCCGCGAAGGGTCACCATCGGCTCGAAGTGGCTGAATCCGACACAAATTCTCGGACAATAGGGCCGTTCACTTTGGTGATTCCCTGCGCGGGCGGGGTGCGATCCGGTCGCCATCGGATGCCACGCTCGTGATAAAAACTCTGCATGCCACCAATCGCCCGACGGGCGGGACTAACCGTCACCATCACAGCGCAGGCGCCTTGCCGCGCCGATCTGGCGGGCGGGACTGTCGATCTCTGGCCCTTGTACCTATTTCATCCCGGTGCGTTGACGCTGAACTTCGCGTTGCAGATTCAGACCACGTGCCGGATCACTCCGCTCGCCGGCACGCGCATTGAATTGTGTTCGGTCGATACCGGGCGGAGGGAAGCTTTCGCCGATCTGTCCGAACTGAACAACTGCCGCAAGCCCCGGCATCCGATCGCCGCTTACGCCGCGCGTTTTTTCGCGCCTGAACGGGGTTTCTGCGTGGAAACCGATTCGGAGTCGCCCGCCGGGGCCGGAATTTCGGGGTCGTCGGCGCTTATGATCGCCACCTGCGCAGCACTGGCTCGCTTTACCCGACGCGAGATCGAGCTTGAAAGATTGCGCGTAATCGCCCAGAACATCGAGGCTCAAATCATCCGCGTGCCGACCGGTTGCCAGGATTATTATCCCGCGCTCTACGGCGGGGTGAGCGCCATTCATCTGGACCTGGACGGAATCCGTCGCGCTCCCGTACCAGTGGCGCCGGAAGAAATCGAAATGCGTTTCCTCCTGGCCTACACGGGCGCGCCCCGGCAGTCCGGCATCAATAACTGGGAGGTTTTCAAAGCGCACATCAACGGCGACCCACACGTGGCGCGCAACTTCGACAAGATCGTGGCCCTGGCTCGCGATATGCACCAGGCTTTCCTGCGGAACAACTGGGAGGATGTGGCCCGCCTGCTGCGCGAAGAGTGGAAATTGCGCAGGACCAATGCTCCCGGAATCACCACGCCGCGCATCGAGAAATTGATTGCTGTTGCCAACAGCCACGGCGGCCGAGCGGCCAAAGTGTGCGGGGCGGGAGGCGGGGGGTGCGTCCTGCTGATGGTGAAAGAGGGCGCGAAGCAGGCGGTTGCGGAGGCCGTCACTCGGGCGGGGGGGCGCATGCTGCCACTGAAAGTCGCCCGCGAAGGCCTACGGATTTCCTGATCGGTCGGATCGGCTGTTTGCAACCCCGTTCGGGCGAATCCGATCTATAATGGTGGGCGCGAGCCTGGGGTGCTGCATGCAGTTTTTCCGTTTGCGCGGTCGATCCCTCTTTTCCTTGTCGTTGTCTCTTGTCCTTGCGGTATTGATTTTCTCTTCTCTTTCGTTTTCCGAGCCGAGCGCGCCTCCCAAAATGTGCAAGCAGACACGCGAGGAGATCCTCCACGCCTTCAACGCCGAACTGGTCTACATCCGCACAACTTTCCCGCAAGGCAAGACCGGGTTGAAGCTCAGGAATGGATCGCTCGCCCCCAATGGCGCCGAACTCCAGCAGTTGATCGCGCTGTGGGGACCGGCCGTCAAACCGGGGGATCGGGCTCGTATCAGCGATATCGTCATCAAGGACGACCACATCCGGTTTGAGATCAACGGCGGTCCCGTCAAGAGACAGAAGTGGTACCAGCACATTCAGATCGAAGGTACGGCCACGATCACTCCGGGGAACCCGACATCCGACTCGAGCGCGAACGCGCATGGCTCGTTCGTTGACGTTTATTTTGACAAGTATGTGCCTGAGATGACGGGGCCGGAGTTGAAAAAGTATCTGCGCCCGGTTTTCGATTTCGATGCTAAATCGCCGGTCGAGGCCTATCTGGAAACGGTTTCTCCGAAGGTCAAGGATGCCATCATTCATCATCATGTACTGGTGGGCATGAACCACGAAATGGTGATCTATGCCAAGGGGCGTCCACCGAAGCGGCTGCGCGAGCATGACGGCGACGTCGAGTATGAGGAATGGATCTATGGCACGCCGCCGCAGGATGTCGACTTTGTGCGCTTCGTGGGCGAGGAAGTGGTGCGGGTCGAGACCATGAAAGTCGATGGGCAAAAGACGGTCCGCCTGGAGAAAGAGATCGATCTGGGCGAGTCGACGGTGGCGAAGAAACAACCGGCGGAGCGACCTGTGAATGCGCCCACGCTGCGGCGGCCGGGGGAAGAGATGCCTGAGACCGATCCCAGCAACCCCACCGCAGTACCGGTCATGGCGCCTCCGTCGGCTCCCGGGCCGCCGGGGGGAGATCCGGGGCCGCAGTGGCTACCGACGGCGGAATAACAAAAGCCTGATACTTCCCAGCCAATCCGCGTCTCTTTCCGCTGAGCCGCTTCGGTCTCGACCATTTGCAGCCTTACCTTCTACACTGGAAACGTGAAGATTGCCCTCGGCCAGATCAACCCCACGGTGGGAGATTTTTCTGGCAACGCCGCCAAGATCATCCGGTTTGCGCAGCAGGCGCGCGGTGCCGGCGCTGGCCTCATCCTGTTTCCCGAGCTCTCGGTTTGCGGATACCCGCCGCGCGACCTGGTCGAACGGTCGTCGTTTGTCGAACGCAATCGCACCATCGTCGAGCGAATTGCGGTTGAGACCCAGGGGATCGCGGTGGTTTGCGGGCTGGTCACTCCGGCGGAAGCGGGGTCGGGCAAAACCGTGATGAACTCCGCTGCCCTGCTGCGCGAGGGGCGCGTCGAGTTCATCCAGTCGAAGATGCTGTTACCCACTTACGACGTTTTCGATGAGATGCGCAACTTCGCTCCGGCGCGCAGCCAGCAACTTTTCGACTTCTGCGGAAAGCGAATGGCGCTGACCATCTGCGAGGACGCGTGGAACGACAAGCATTTCTGGAACCGTCAGCTCTATACCGTCGATCCCGTCGAGGAACTGGTGCGCGCGGGCGGAAACTTTGTGCTCAATATTTCGGCCTCGCCTTTCTGGATGGGCAAGCGCGAGCTTCGGCGGGACATGCTGGCGGCCATCGCAAAAAATCGAAACGTGCCGGTCGCCATGGTCAACCAGGTTGGAGGTGATGACAGCCTGGTGTTTGACGGATCGAGCATCGTCATCGCTCCCAGCGGAAGTGTGATTGCCCAGGGCAAGTCGTTCGAAGAAGACCTGGTCTATTTTGATTCGGCAAGTCTCAGCGGAGACATGCATCCGCAAATTGCGGGCGACGACGCCAGCGCCTACGAAGCGCTGGTTCTGGGAACGCGGGATTACGTCCTCAAATGCGGCTTCCGGCAGGCCATCATCGGGCTCAGCGGGGGCATCGATTCCGCGCTGACTGCCTGCATTGCGGTTGATGCGCTGGGCACGCAAAACGTGATTGGCGTCGGGATGCCCGGACCCTATTCGTCTCCCGGATCGATCAGCGACGCGCGTCAGTTGGCTGCTAACCTGGGCATCCGCTTCGAACTGCTTTCGATCGGCGAAATCTATGAGGCAGCTTGCCGAACGCTGGCGCCCGTGTTTGCGGGCATGCCGCCGGACGTCACCGAAGAAAACATTCAGTCGCGGGCGCGCGGCTTGCTGTTGATGTCTCTGTCGAACAAACTGGGGGCGCTGGTGCTCTCGACCGGCAACAAAAGCGAGTTGGCGGTCGGCTACTGCACGCTGTATGGAGACATGGTTGGAGGACTGGCGGTGATCTCCGATGTACCGAAAACTCTGGTGTACCGTTTGAGCAGCTACGTAAACTCGCGGAGCAACGCTCCAATTATTCCGCAGCCCACGATCGAAAAACCGCCGTCGGCGGAACTGCGTCCCGACCAGAAAGATTCTGACTCGCTTCCGCCCTATGATGTGCTGGACGCGATCCTTGAAGACTATGTCGAAGAGTCCAAGTCCGTTGAGCAGATATCGCAGGATCACAATTTTGACCCGGCGCTGGTGGAGCGGGTGATTAGGATGGTGGCACGCAGCGAATACAAACGCCAGCAGGCCGCGCCGGGGATCAAAATAACGCCGAAAGCGTTTGGATACGGGAGACGATTCCCTATCGCCGCAAAAACGGAAATCTGAGGCGCAGCGCGGCCAGCATTGTCTCGATTGAGGGCAAACTTCAACAGGACGCGAGAATCTCAGAAGCCTGACGGCGAACTTTCCCAAGAAACGATATTTCAGCCCTTGGGGTCCGAACCTGGACAGGGCGCGAAATGCGGCTTCACTAGCGTACTGTAGGGTACAATCCGCGCTATGACGACACCGGAAGAGGTCGTAAAAATCAGGGCTGAAATTGAGAAACTGGAAAAAGCCCGGCGGGAATGCGCCGACAGCGGCATTCAAAAACGGATCGACAACTGGATCGAAAAAGAAAAACGGAAGTTGCCCCGGGCTTCCTAGCGGAATTCTTTCAGAACACGACCAATAACCAGCGCCGATCCGGCGCTTGTTTCCTAGCGCTTCTTGGAAGCCTTCTTCTTTCCCGAAACAGCGGCGGTATCCACTTCTTCGTTCCAGAAGCGGTGTCCGGTGCGATGGATGAAGACGTCTTCGAGGGTCGGTTTACTTACGCTCAGGGACTGAATCTCGCCAGGGAACGCCTCGACCACATCTGGAACGAAGCGGTGCCCGTTTTCGATTTCGATGCGGACGTGCTGGTCCATGACGGTGGCATCGACGTGGAACCGGGCGCGGATGTTTTCGGCCAAGGTTCGGGGATCGCGCGCTTCGAGCAGGATAACGTCACCTCCGATCTCGTGGGTGAGCGACTGCGGCGTGCCGAGAGCGACGAGGTTGCCTTCGTTCAGAATGGCAAGGCGATCGCAGCGTTCGGCTTCTTCCATAAGGTGGGTGGTGACGATTACGGAGACGCGCTCCTGATCGCGCAGGATCTGGAGATACTGCCAGAGATCGCGGCGCGCGCCCGGATCGAGGCCGGTGGTGGGCTCATCCAGAAGCAGAACTTCGGGGTGATGAAGTAGTCCCTTGGCGAGTTCGATGCGTCGCTGCATGCCCCCGGAGAAAGTTTCCACGCGATCATTGGCGCGGTCGAGCAAGCCCACGCGGCTGAGGATCTCATTGATGCGCTGGGTGAGTTCGGCGCCGTGCAAGCCGTAAAGGTGTCCCTGATGCCAGAGGTTCTCGCGGGCGGTGAGTTTTACGTCGACACTCTGGGCCTGAAAGACGACGCCAATGCGGCGGCGCAGAGCCTCCGGCTGGCAAACGGCGTCGAGGCCGGCGATGATGGCGGTGCCGGAAGTTGGAACCATGAGCGTGGATAGGATACGGAAGAGCGTGGTCTTGCCGCTGCCGTTGGGACCGAGCAAGCCAAAGAGTTCGGCCGGGCGAACGTCGAAGGATACCCCGTTGAGCGCGGTGCGATTACCATAGCGGTGAATCAGGTCGCGCACCTGAATAATGGCTGGTCCGGAAGGTTCGGTAAGGGTGTCGATAGGGGTGCTGGCGATCGCAGTTGAGTCCACAGCGTATTTTACGACGCGAAGGGGTGGAATGACATCCGGATGTGGACAATGGGGCTCGCGATCGTGGAGAAAGCAGGGATCCTTCGACTACGCGGGGCGCGCTTCGCTGATCCCGCTTCGCTCAGGATCGAACCTTTCCTCTTGAGTTGATCGGGCGCGCGGATCGAGCTTCGCCCTCGGAGCAGAGGCTCCCTCAAGCGGCTACTGGCTTGCGCTCTCGTCCACCTACGGGCTCGGCAAAGGCTATGGGAACATGACGCCAGACCTGAATCGCCAGGACGACGGTCGTGGCCAGGAGAACCGCTCCAACAGCAACGTGGATGACCGTTGCTAGGACCATGGGGAGTTCGGGCTGGGCGGCATCCTTTCCCCACATCACGCGGGTGATGAAGGCGAGGAAGCCGAGGCAAAGTTGCCCGACCATCAGTCCGAGCATTAGTACTGCGGGACGCTTGACCGCATCGACTTCGGAATAGACGGAGATGGCGCGGATGGCGGTCCAGGAAAGAACGATGGCTACCACGCCGGCGTGAACGACGTGCGGCCACCAGCTCATACCGTGGTGGCGGAACATGGCTCCCAGCACGAGTTGCACGTAGAGCACGAAGATCGACAACAAAGTCAAGGTGAACAGAGTTGGACGGCGAGTGTCGAATTCGGTGCGGGGCTGCTCCTGCATCCAGCGAGGGCCGGTGAAGACGGCGATGGAGACGGCGATACAGAAAAACGTTTGAGCGACCGCCGCGTGCGCGCTGGAGATAGGCGCCGGCAAGAGGAAAAGGACCGTGAGGCCACCGAGGATCCCTTGCGTGATAACGGTGGCAAGGGCGCCGAGGGCGAGCATGCGGAGCCAGCGGCGCTTTTCTGCGCGCCAGGTCCAGACGGCGAGGATGATGGTGAGCAGGCCGACGAATTCGGCGACCATGCGGTGGCCGTGTTCATATTTCACACCGCCAACCATGTGCGGCATTTTGTAGAACGAGCCGAAGGTGGTGGGCCAATCCGGAACCGAAAGGCCCGCGTCATTGCTGGTTACGAGGGCGCCAGCGACGATCAGGAGCAACGTGATACTGGCGGTGAAGATGGCGAAGCGGTGCAAGCCCCGGTTGTACGGAAGTTCGATTCCCTTCAGCATGGCCCCTCTGAAAACGGCGCGGCCTTGGTGGCTGGCGCGCTTCCGAACGCAACAGTTTAGCAGACTGGAGAAGCTGCGGCGTGCTCGCCTGGACAGCCGGGGCGGCTGCTTCCAGGCTCGATCCTAGGTCGCGACCGGTTGCGGGGCGGCGTCCGGGCGCGGCGAATGGATTGCTTCGATGATGGCGTCGGCGAACTCGGAGGTTCCCGCGTTGCCGCCCACGTCGCGAGTCAGCTTGCTGCGATGGCGGTAGACATCGTCGATGGCGTTGCGAATCTTCCATGCGGCCTGGGATTCTCCGATGTGGCGAAGCATAAGCAGAGCGGAACGCAGGACGGCGGTGGGATTGGCGATGTTTTTTCCGGCAATGTCGGGCGCGGAGCCGTGGACGGCCTCGAAGATGGCGCATTCGTGGCCGAAGTTGGCTCCGGGCACGAGGCCCAGACCGCCGACCAAGCCGGCACAGAGGTCGGAGACGATGTCGCCGTACAGGTTCTCGAGCAGCAGAATATCGTACTGGTACGGGTTCATGACCAGTTGCATGCAAGTGTTGTCGACGATGTGCTCGCCGTAGGTAATCTCGGGATATTCCTTGGAGACAGCGCGCGAGCACTTGAGGAAAAGGCCGTCGGACAGCTTCATGATGTTGGCCTTGTGGATGCAATGGATCTTCTTGCGCTTGTTTTTGCGCGCGTGCTCGAAGGCGAAGCGCGAGATGCGGGTCGATGCTTTCTCGGTGATGATTTTCAGGCTCTCGACGACTCCGGGGACGACTTCGTGCTCGATGCCGGAGTAAAGGCCTTCGGTATTTTCGCGGACGATGATGAGGTCGACGTCGGGATAGCGAGTTGGAATGTGCGGAAGATTGCGGATCGGGCGGAAGTTGGCGAAAAGCTCGAAGCGTTTGCGGAGTTCAACGTTGATGCTGGAAAATCCTCCGCCGATCGGCGTGGTGACTGGACCCTTCAGGCCGACGCGAGTGCGCTCGATCGATTCGGTCAGTTCCTTGGGAATGTATTCGTGATATTTCGCGAAGGCCTCGCTGCCAGCGGCGAAGCTTTCCCATTCGAACTTGACGCCGGTGGCTTCGAGAATGCGAACGGTGGCCTGGATCACTTCGGGGCCGATGCCGTCGCCGGGAATCAGGGTTACTTTATGCGTCATAGATAAAAAGCCGCTCGTCGTTGGCGATTCGCCAAGCCGACGGTCTTCCCTTACTTGGTTACTGCTTTGCCTTTCGGCTCCGAGTCCTTTGTTTTCAGCAGATCCTTGAGTTCAGTCATGAATTCGCCAACATCCTTGAAGTCAAGATAGACGGAGGCGAAGCGCACGTAGGCAACTTTGTCATAGCGGCGGAGACGGTTCATGATGAGTTCGCCGACCTCACTGGTCTTGCGTTCACGCTCGGCCGATTCGATGACGAAGGTCTCCGCTTCGTTCACAATTTGTTCGAGCTTGCTGATCGGGACGGGACGCTTTTCGCAGGCGCGCATCAGGCCATTGAGGACTTTCTGGCGGTCGAAGCGCTCGCGACGGCCGTCTTTCTTAACGACCATGTAGGGGATTTCGTCGATGCGCTCGTAAGTTGTGAAGCGCTTCTCGCACTTGAGGCATTCGCGGCGGCGGCGAATGGAATCGGCTTCCTTGCTCTCGCGCGAGTCGACTACTTTGTCGTTTTCAAAGCCGCAAAACGGGCACTTCATGGTTTGGTCTGGAGTACTGATGATTGTAGCAGTTAGGGGATTGAGGCATTGAATCATTGAATTATTTAGTCATTGGCGCACTGATTCAGTCGTTTCGGCTTCGGCGCTTTCTTCGGAGAGTTTCCGCAGCGACAGGCGCTCGCGGTGGGCCAGCAACAGGCCGAACGGGACAACCGCTACAAACGTGACCAGCCAGAGCATGATGCCGCAACTTACGGCGAGTTCTTTGGGGTAAATGTGAAAGACATGGTCCATGGCGCTGATGGTGGCGAGTTGCGATCCGCCGCCTACGCCGGGAAGTTGCACCATCGAGCCAACCATGCTCGATCCCATAAGAAGAAGGACCTTCGTGGTGCTCATGGCGTGCATCGGCGCGCCGTACGCAATGGTCACTTCCTTGTACGAGAGGGCGATAACCCACCACATGATTACCGAGACGGCCGACAGTCGCAAAAACGCGAAGGGGCCGTGAATGGTGTTGAGGCCGAGGGTGAATTCACGAATTTTCTGGGCAATGCGATGGCCAAGATTTTCCGACAAATGCGCGAAGCGGCTTTCGACCCAGTGCGCGATGCGGGCACCACGGTAGGACATGAGCAGGGCTGCGGTCAGCAAGCCAAAGACGAGAGCGACCAGGGCGTACCCGGTCAGATAAATTCCGTCTCTTAGCTCGGGCGTGGCGGCTTGCGCGAAAGCATGCAATTTGGAGGGCAGGAAAATTCCCGCCACCAGCAGGATTGTGAAACCTCCCACGTCGAAGATGCGCTCGACAGCCCAGACAGCCACTTGCGAAGCGAATGTCAGATTTTCATGGCGAGCTATGAGGTAGGGACGTATCAGCTCTCCGGGGCGCCCGAGCAGGGCGAGTCCGGTGAACCCGATTACGGTGGGCGGGATTAAACCGAGGATAGAGGCATCCTTGCGAACGGGGCGGAGAAAAATCTTCCAACGGACGGCGCGTAGAACGTAGGCGAAATAAATGAGGGCAACGGCATGAACGATGTGACGCCAGATCAGGTTGAACTGGAAGAGGAGAGCCCAGTCAAAATTGCGCCAGGTGCGGAACTGCAAATAAACCAGCGCGACCAGCAACAGGACAACTACCAGGTAGGCAACGTATTTCTTATTTTTCATCCGGTCCGAAAAGGAGAGGCACACTTAAGGTGAGCACGGCCCCACTTGAAGGTAAATGAGCGAGACGGGAGGGTCAATGCGCGGAAGCAGGAGGAGCGCCGCTAGCAGTGCGGGCCGAACTAGCAGGCAGTTGCGAGGATGACAAAATAGCTTGTTGCGAGCCGGGCTCTGCTCTACGGATCGGGCCAGCGGAACGCGTGGCTGGTTTGGAGACGACCGCAGTTTCAGATTTCTTCTTCGGCGCAGCTTCCGGCTTGTGGGCCTGCGCAGCGGCTTTTTCCTGGGCGATTTTCTTGCGGTTGTAATCGCGGACGATGCGCGCCACGTAGGCGCGAGTCTCGTGGAAAGGGGGCACTCCGCGATACTGTTCGACGCGCTCCGGTCCTGCGTTGTAGGCGGCGAGCGCCTTGACCAGATCGAAGTTGTAACGCTCCAGCAGTTCGCGCAGGTAACGGCTGCCACCGCCCACATTGGCCTCGGGGTCGAAGGCGTCGCGGACTCCCAAGGCGTTCGCGGTCGAGGGCATGAGCTGCATCAATCCACGCGCGCCTTTGGGCGAGACTGCGTGAGCGTTGAATCCGCTTTCGGCGTGAATGACGCTGTTCACGAGATCAGGGTCGAGATGATAAGCGGCGCTGGCGGAGTTGACAACCTGGTCCAGATCGGGTGCAGGATGCGGTGCCGTCGTCAAGTTCGCAGCGGGCGATGAATTCCCTCCCGGCGCAGGAGCGAGCACCGGCGCGGGCAACGAGAGATCTTTCTCGAATCCGGTAATGTCGGCGGTCGAGACGTCGGTGAAGCTGGATTCGTCCGGGGAGAGAAAGAGGCGCGTGGTGTCGCCGACAATTTTGTGGTGGTCGTGGCGGATGCTGAAACCGTTGCGGAGGACAGCGAGTTCGGCGGCCGGGGCGGGAATGATGAGCGACGCGAGCACGCAGCAAATTGTGGTCAGGATTGCGGCCGGGTTTCGCTTCGATGATTTCACTGGACTCGCGTTACCCATTCGTTCATTTTAGGCCGCCGTTCCGTTGCGACTAATGGGGGGGCGAGACGCCCCTACGACTGCCGGCGGGTAGCCTGCGCTACTCTCCAAAAACTGCCGGCAAGTTGCCTGCGCTACCGACTTGCTACTGCCGGTTCCAGCGCTTTGCCGTCCAGTACGAACTCTATCGCTGCGGCCACTCCGCTGTCGGCGTTGGAGCGCGTCAGACGCCAGCCCCGGTCGCGCAACTCTGGGGACGCATTTCCCATGATAAAGGGTTGGCCGGCGAAAGCGAGCATTTCAATGTCGTTGTAGTTATCACCAATGGCCATGACCTGCTCGCGGGTGATGCGGCGGTAGTTCACCCAACGTTCGAGCGCGTGTCCCTTGGAACAGCCGGTGTTGAGCACGTCGACGATGGAAAGATCGCGGCCAGGATATTCAGTGCGCAGGACGGTGATGGGGAGACCGCAACTGGCGAGGACTGCCTGCGCCTGCTGCATCCGAGCGACCGGGCCGCAGAACATGGCCTGCACGGGGTCGGTGGTCAGAGAGTCTTCGAGCGGGACTACAAACTGGATGTACTCCATGTTTTTTTCGAGCCAGTGCTGGATGCTGCTTTCGAGTTCTTCCAGGCGTTCGAGCACAATTGTGCCTGCATCGCTGTTGTCAAAAGTGAGAACGGTCTGGCCGCGGAATTCTTGCATGGCTTTGACCAGATCGCGGCAGGTGGGATGGGGCAGGAGATCGCGGTGAAAGGTCTCTCCGGCGAGCGAACGGGTGATCGCGCCATTGGAACTGATGAGCCAGAGATCGAAGCCGAGTTGTTGGGCGATCGGGAGGGCGAAGGCGTGGCGGCGTCCGGTGACGAGGATGACTTCGATGCCCTGGGCGTGGGCACGGCGGAGAGCGGACAGGTCGGCGTCAGAAATTTTGAACTGGGGATTGAGCAGTGTGCCGTCGATATCGATGGCAATCAGGCGGAGAGAATGGGCAGGCACATGCAATTTTAACATTCGGCTGGGGCGGGTTGGTGCGGGAGTTCATGTGTCGAGGGCGGGGCGCCGGCGCTACTCTTTTGAAAGCACGCGGAAGTTGTGTGAGAATCGTTGCTCCCGGAGGCGACCATGAAATTGAAATTCAGATTTCTGCTGCCGTTTTTCCTGCTGACGCTGATGCCCGCGCTTTTACCCGCGCAGACCAACGCGGAGAGCGGCGGCAAACCTTTCGTTATCGAGTACTACTACAAAGCCAAGTGGGGATATGCGGACGAATTCCTGCAGCTCTTCAAGAAGAACCACTACCCGCTCTTGAAGAAGCAAGTCGAAATGGGCAGGATGCTGAAGGTCTGGATGGACCAGCCGCGCTACCACACCACCGAAGACGGGCGATGGGATTATCGAGTCACGATTGTCTTTAAGAACTCGGCGGCCGCGAATGAGCCTTTCGATGAGGACGCGCTCAAGAAACAACTCTGGCCGGACCAGGCGACCTATGCGAAGGAAGAACAGCGGCGGTTTGCGATTCTCGACGGACACTGGGACCTGCCCATCAAGACGATGGACCTGGACGCGAAGTAGCGGACCTAAATCTGGTAGTCGATGTCCTCGATGATGCGCTGCATGGAGGCGGAAAGGGGTTCGTGCAGCGAGTCGGCACCCTCCAGTTGTTGCACGCGCTCGCGCAGTTTGGCTACCTCGTTCGCGACCGCAGCGAGGGCTTCGGAGAGCGGGTCGTTGATCTGCTTGGGATCGGTGATGACGACGCGCTTCCCTTCCCTCAGAATGATGTGCCCGGGGACTCCAACGACGGTTGAATTGTCGGGCACGCTGCGGAGCACGACCGAACCGGCGCCGATACGGCAGTTGCTTCCGACGGTGATGTTGCCGAGAATTTTCGCGCCGCTGCCGACGACCACATTGTCGAGCAGAGTGGGATGGCGCTTGCCATGCTCCTTGCCGGTGCCGCCGAGCGTTACGCCCTGGTAGAGCGTGACATCGTCGCCGATGACGGAGGTTTCGCCAATGACCACTCCCATGCCGTGATCGATAAACAAACGGCGACCGATGCGCGCGCCGGGATGAATTTCAATTCCGGTAAGCCAGCGGGCTAACTGCGAAACCGAGCGCGCGAGGAACAGGAAATTGTGATTCCAGAGCCAATGCGTGATGCGCTGAAACCAAACCGCATGCAATCCGGAGTAGAGGATAAAAACTTCCACGCCCGAGCGGGCCGCCGGGTCGGATTGCATTACGGTGGCGATATCCTCGCGAATATGGGAGAGCAGATGCGGCATGGATCAGTCCGGGAGCTGGGCAGTGGGTAGCTGCTGCGCCTGGTTCCGGAGCCCTTCGAAGAGAATACTACTCAGGTAGCGCTCGCCGAATGAGGGCAGAATCACCACGATCAATTTGCCCGCGTTCTCGGGACGCTTGGCGACCTTCAAGGCGGCGACGACTGCCGCTCCCGAGGAGATGCCGACCAACAAGCCTTCCTCCAGTGGAAGGCGGCGAGCCATAGCGATCGACTCGTCATTGGTGACCTGGATGACTTCATCGACGTAGTCGCGGCGCAAAATGCTGGGAACGAAGCCGGCACCGATGCCCTGAATCTTGTGCGGGCCGGGCGCTCCACCGGAGAGGACCGGGCTATCGGTGGGCTCGACGGCGATGGCTTTGAACGAGGGTTTCTTCGGCTTGATATAGCTGCTGATGCCAGTGATGGTGCCGCCAGTACCGACGCCGGAGATGAGGATGTCGACGCGGCCATCGGTGTCATCCCAGATTTCAGGACCGGTAGTCTCAAGGTGAATTTTAGGATTGGCGGGGTTGTCGAACTGCTGGAGCATGTAGGCGTTGGGCGTCGAGGCCAGCAGTTCGTTGGCCTTGAGGATGGCTCCTTTCATGCCGCGCGGGCCGGGAGTCAGGACGATTTCAGCGCCGAAAGCGAGGAGCAGGACGCGGCGTTCGAGGCTCATGGTATCGGGCATCGTGAGAATCAATTTGTAGCCCTTAACAGCGGCCACGAAGGCCAGTGCAATGCCGGTGTTGCCGCTGGTCGGCTCGATGAGGACGGTCTTTCCGGGCTGGATCTTTCCGTCACGCTCAGCGGCTGCAATCATACTCACGCCGATACGGTCTTTTACGCTGGCAAGGGGATTCTGGCTCTCAAGTTTGGCCACCACTTCGGCGACGCAACCTTCGGTAACGTGGTTGAGGCGGACGAGCGGAGTGTGGCCGATGAGTTCGGTCACGTTGTTGGCGATGTGCATAAGCGGATGTTCCTTTCGCGTTCAGCGTCCCTGGGGGAGGGCCGATAGAATTATCTCTACTAGTTTACTAGAGTATACCCGGCGAATCAACCGGAAACTACCGTGCGCAAATAGCGCGTCGGGCATCCCCGGTCTAACGGGCCCGGGGCTTGCGCCGCCCCACACGAGCCAAAATGCGCCTGACCTTCTTGGGCGAGATCGACAGGCGCGCCGCCACCCGCGACACTTTACGCCCCTCGCGCTCCCAGACCCGCGTAATGACGATTTCCGCAAACTCTTCGCTGATCTGGCGAAACGATTTGTCGCCGACAGCGCCTTGGGACCAAGCCTTCAGAGCCGGATCCAAACTGCCCTTGCGAAGTATTTTCGCCCGCAGCGCCTGCATATCCTGCCATATGCTGTCGGGTTGCGTATCGCCACAGGCGGCGCGGGCGAGATCGTACGACTCCCGCGCCGCCTCCAGATTGTCAAAAAACGAGTTGCATTGCGTGAGGCCCTGCCAGAGATAGGCCGTCGCCAGCAGCATGTGATGCTGCGTGTGTTTGGCTAATTCGATCGCTTCCTGACTGAAGTCAAAGGCGCGGCGGGCGTGGTTACCGGGATCGGCGCCGCCGCCGATTTCCTCTTCCACCTTGGCGTTTTCGATCATGCACTGCAAGATGCGGGCCCGCCCCATTAGAATGTAGTCGTGCTTTTGTTCGGCAAGCTGGTAGGCCGAGGACGACTCTTCTTCGGCGCGCTGGAAATCACCGCTATCCAGATGAATGTAGGCGGCATTGAGGTAGACGGTGCCCGAACCGTGATGATTGGGACGCTGCCGATAAATCGCCTGCGCGGCGTCAAGGTGTTCGAGGGCCTCGCGGCGCAATTGGGCGAGTCGCCGCCGATAATCCGCACCCGTCGAATTGCCTTGATGGACGGGCGTTTTCCTGATCCCACTTTGTTTCGCAGTGGGCGACTTGCGGCGGCGCTGCGCGTCCTGGTCGATCCTTTTTTGCAGTTGCAGGGCGATGCCGCGCTTGGCCAGGGCCATATTGGCCAGCGAGCGCGCCAGGTTGGGATGCTGCGCATCGCGCTTACGGTAGTGATCGATAGCGCCGGCAAACAGTTCGATGGCCTTGTCGAAGCGGCCTTCGCGGCGGGCCATGCGTCCGTAGAACGACTGGATGTTGCCGAGCGTCACGTAGTCGTCGGTCTTGCGCAGTGCGCTTTCGGCTATCTCTGAGATACGGACAGCATCTTTCCATTTACCCTGCTGAAATAAGAGCCAGCCTTCGAGGACCTGCATCACGGCCGACATGCGCGGATGGCCCATTTCAAGAGCGAGGGCAGTTCCCTTCCCGGTGAAGATGAGGGCTTCGTCGTATTCGCCGCGGCGGCGCAGACAGCGGCCCTTCCAGTAATACGCGATGGAAAGCAAAAAAGGGTTATTGAGTTCCGCGGGCAGTCTGAGCACGAAATCAAAATGCGGGATGGCGGTTTCCATTGCCTCTTCAGCCATGGCGACCATGCCTTCCGTCATGCGCAAACAGAGGTAATCGGAGATGGACAGGCTGGAGCGCGCAGCAAAGCGTGGCAATAGTTCTTTGACCGAGGGCGGGCCGCTAAAGCCGATATCGCTCCAGATGGCGAGAAGCACGAGCATGCGCGCGGCATTAGGCTGCGCCGGGTCGATGGCGGCTATCACGGTCTGGTGCGAGTCCAGACAGGCGAGGCCGCGCTCGATTTCACGAGCCGCCACGTGCTCCTGTAGTTCCGCGAGAATGGCCTCGTCGATGTGCGTGGCGGCAGGGACCCGGCGTACACCCATGCCTGACGTTCTAGTCTAATAAATCGTAACTGGCAAGGGTCAGGAACTCGGGAAATTCCTTGCCGGTCATCAAAGTTTCCAGAAGTTGCCCGGCCTGCTGCAACCGGCCGTCATTCGCAGATTTGCTCTGTGCGTCGCCCGCCTGCAACTCAGAGACCCGCTCCCGGACGATCTGTTTGACCAGATCGGCGGTAACGGCCTTGCCGTCGCTCATGCGCGCACCGAATCGCACCCATTGCCATACCTGGGCGCGGCTAATCTCGGCGGTCGCGGCGTCTTCCATCAGGTTGTAGATCGGCACGCACCCCGACGAACGCAGCCACGACCATAGATATTGCAAGCCAACATCGATATTCCAGCGCAAGCCCTTTTCCGTGATCTCGCCCTTGGGAACCTCGAGCAGGTCCTTTGCCGTGACAGGATGACCCTTGCGATGTTTCGCGATCTGGTTGGGCTCGGGCATGTACTTATCGAAGATTTCCTTTGCCACCGGAACCAGTCCAGGATGGGCGACCCAGGTGCCATCGTGTCCGGCTTTTACTTCGCGCAGTTTATCGGCCCGCACTTTGTCGAGCGCTTGTTCATTGGCGGCAGTATCGTTGCGAATAGGAATCTGGGCTGCCATCCCGCCCATCGCGTGAATGCCGCGCCGGTGGCAGGTTTGGATGAGCAACTCGACGTAGGAACTCAGGAAATGGCATTCCATGGTGACCAGCGAGCGGTCGGGCAACATGAACTCGGGGTGCGCCTGGAATTTCTTGATGTAGCTGAAGATGTAATCCCAGCGGCCGCAGTTGAGGCCGGACGAGTGGTCGCGGAGTTCATAGAGGATTTCATCCATCTCAAAGGCGGCGAGAATAGTTTCGATCAGAACGGTGGCGCGGATGGTGCCGCGGGGAATGCCCAGTTCGTCCTGCGCGAAATTGAACACATCGTTCCAGAGGCGCGCTTCGAGGTGGTTCTCCAATTTCGGCAGATAAAAGTACGGACCGGTTCCCTTCTTGATCAAGGCGTGTGCGTTGTGGAAGAAGAATAATCCGAAATCGAAGAGCGAGCCGGAGATGGGCCGTCCATCGATGGGAAAGTGTTTCTCGTCAAGATGCCAGCCGCGCGGGCGCACCAGCAGCGTGGCCAGATTCTCGCCAAGTTTATAGCGCTTCCCTTCCGGACTCTCGTAGGCGATGGTGCCGCGGATGGCGTCGCGCAGATTGTGCTGGCCCTCGACGTTGTTCGTCCAGGTCGGGGAATTCGAGTCCTCGAAATCGGCCATGAATACATTGGCGCCTGAGTTGAGCGCATTGATGATCATCTTGCGATCGACCGGGCCGGTAATTTCCACGCGGCGATCGAGCAGATCTTTGGGAATAGGGGCTACCTTCCACACGCTCCTGCGGATGTGCTCGGTCTCCGGCAAAAAGTCTGGCAACCAGCCGGCATCGAGCTTTTGCTGGATGGTGCGGCGGCGGGCCAGCAACTCCTGGCGGCGCGGCTCGAATTTCGCGGAGAGTTTGGACAGAAAGGCATGCGCTTCCGGAGTGAGAATGGCATTTTGCGCTGAGGTTTCCGCTAAAGTCTGCGTGTTCATGGTATCAGTTTACCCCTGACAATACGATAAGCGCCGCTGGCCTCTACTCTCGCCGGACTAGGTCAAATTGACCTAGTAGGACACGGCGGACGGAGCGATTTGTGTCCGGGCGGATTCCGCGGTCTACTGCATGAGGACGGCAAGGGTCCGGAAGCAAATTTGTGGGTGGGGAAAAGTGGGGATAAAACGATGACGACTTCGACTTCCAACCGACATAACGGAAACACGGACGACCCAATCTTTGAATTAGGACACAACCTCGGCATGACCGCGTCGTCGGCGCTGTACTACCCGTCACTGGCTGGCAATCACTGGGACGACGAACTTCTGCCCTCGGGCGACTAGGGCGTCGCGGGGCTGTTGACAGATATAAAGTTCCGAATTGTTTTTGACGCCGGGCCGGGGGCAGGCTGCCCTCGTGACTGCCGGCGAGTCGCCGGCGCTACGCTTGCGGCGGTCACTTACCTTAGGGAGATTTCGATGACTCACGAGAACCAGGAAGGCAACAGGATGTTCGAGCAACAGGTTTCAGCAGCCAAGGAATGGTTCTCCAGTCCCCGGTTTGCCGGGATTCTTCGTCTCTATTCTCCGCATCAGGTCGCCGAACAGCAGGGCACGATTCGGGGCGACTACACCGTAGCGCGGCGTGCCGCCGAGGACTTCTATCCGCGGCTGCGCGAGCTTTTCGAACAACGCAAACAGGTCACGACGTTTGGTCCTTACTCGCCCGGCCAGGCCGTCATGATGAAACGCATGGGGATGGAAGGCATTTACCTCGGCGGGTGGGCAACATCAGCCCGCGGTTCGCTCCATGAAGACCCGGGCCCGGATCTCGCCAGCTATCCGCTCAGCCAGGTGCCCGACGAAGCTTCCGGACTGGTGCGCGCTCTTCTCGCCGCCGACAAGAACCAGCACTTCGCGCGCTCACGGATGACAGAGCAGCAGCGCAAGTCGACTCCCGTAATCGATTACAGGCCATTCATCATTGCCGACGCTGACACCGGGCACGGAGGCGATGCGCACGTTCGCAACCTGATCCGCCGCTTTGTTGAAGTAGGCGTGCCCGGCTACCACATAGAAGACCAGAAGCCCGGCGCCAAGAAGTGCGGACACCAGGGCGGAAAAGTGCTGGTTGCCGCGGACGAGCAGATCCGCAGACTTAACGCAGCGCGTCTGCAGCTCGATATCATGCGGGTTCCCGGGCTGATCGTGAACCGGACCGATGCGGAGTCGGCAACGTTCATAGAAAACATCAGCGATGAGCGCGACCAGCCTTTCATTCTCGGCGCAACCCGGACTGACCTGCCCAGCTACCGGACGGGCTACCTCGCTATTCTCAGAAAGCTCTCTGAACTTGGAGTCGCGGAAATTCGCGGACACATGTTATTTGCCGTATCGGAAGCCGAATACCAGGCGGCGTTTGCATGGCTGCAACGAGCCGGACTGTTGCCCATGATACGGTCAACCGCGCAGACCCTCCCCCATTCCACGACACCCGAATTCGAATCCGCGCTCGACAAAATCGAAACGCGTTACATGGAAGCATGGCAAGGCGAAGCCGAACTGAAAACCTACGGTCAGGCGGTCGCCGACGTTCTGCAGACGCGCACGACCGATGGCGAGACCTTCGACATGACCGTCGACGAGTGGTTGAGCTTCTCGAAGAATGCATCGTTCTACGAGATTCGCGAGCGGGCTCGGTCGATGGGCATCCAGATCGTGTGGGATTGCGAACTTCCGAAAACGCCGGAAGGCTTCTACCAGATTCAGGGCGGCATCGATTACGCCATCGCGAAATCGCTTGCTTCAGCTCCTTTTGCAGATCTGCTGTGGATGGAAACCAAGACCGCGGACCTGGAAGACGCAGAGAAATTCGCGCACGCGATTCATGCGAAGTATCCCGACAAAATGCTGGCCTACAATTTATCGCCATCGTTCAACTGGGATACCACCGGCATGACGGACGAACAGATGAAGCGCTTCCCCGAGGAACTGGGCAAGCTGGGATTCGTCTTCAACTTCATCACCTACGGCGGCCACCAGATCGACGGCCTGGCTGCGGAGGAATTCGCGACTGCCCTGAAGCAGGATGGCATGCTGGCGCTGGCGCGGCTGCAACGGAAGCTGCGGCTACTGGAGTCTCCGTACCGGACGCCGCAGACGCTGGTCGGCGGCCCACGACTCGACGGGGCGTTGATGGCTTCATCGGGACGTACCGCGGCCACCAAGGCCATGGGCAAGGGGTCTACGCAATTCCAGCACCTGGTACAAACCGAGGTTCCGCCGCGGGTGCTCGAGGAGTGGCTCGGGACGTGGGGCGAGCGCTGGGGATTTCCGGCCAAGATTCGGGTTCAGTTGCGCCCGCACACTGCCGGCTCGGAGCTGCTGGAAATGACGGTGCTCAACGATGCGACCCAGGAGAAGATTTCCAACATCATCTTCGCGAGCTTGCAGGATCGCCGTGGACGCAATCTGCTATCCGTGCGCGACCAGAACACCCAGACGCAGTACCGGAAAAAGCGGCTGATGACGCTGATGCAACTGTTCCTCATTCATCGGTACGCGGCGAGTGCGGTGCATTACGTAACTCCGACCGTAGACAATGAGTTCCAGGCGGAGAAGATGAAGAGCCTGGGAATTTTCTCGGACGTGCACACCGAGATTGGCCAGATTATCGTGGCGCAAGTCAGCAAGGAAGGGGTCGCTGAACTTTTGCGGCCGGACCGTGCGCTGCTCGGGGAGTTGATTCGGAACGGGTCTCCCGTGCCCCAAACCAAAACTAAAGCGACCAGCCCGACGGAGTCGGACGAACTGATCCCCTCGGGAGATTAAGAGGCGACGCCGAAGAAAAAGAAGGGGCGCCGCTCGCAGCCGTTCAGGACAATTAGACTCCCGATCGAATTGCGACGGCGCCGTTTTACTTTTTGGTAGGGGTAGAGATTAAAAGCCAATCTTCCAGATGGTCCCGCCCCCGCCTACCAGCCAACCTGCGGTCGGAGTCGCAAATGCTACCGCCCACTCGCCCGACACGCCCGGCAGCACATACCAGGTGGTACCTTCATCGGGAGTCCACGCCGCTCCGCCAGTATTGGCCGTAACGACGACGTAGCGGTTGACTGCCTCGCATACCTTTCCCGTGCAGTTTCCAATCTGGCGCACGTAGCTCAGGCCAAAGATGGCGCCGGTTACGGGAGGCGCGTTGGTGAGGGTCCAGGTGTGGCCACCATCGCTGGAAGTTGCGGTGCGCGCGTTATCCGGGTCGGTTGGGTCGAGGTCGCCGCCGCCAACGATTCCATTCAGCGCGTCGCGAAAATCTACTGTAAAGGCGCCGGCGCTGGGCGAACTGATAATCGGAGTTCCATAGGCATTCCAGGTGTTGCCGCCATCCGTAGTGGCTAGAATTCGCGCAATCGAGGAGCCGCCAGTCGCGATCCAGGCGTTGTCCTCGCCCTGCGTCGCCACGCAAGTGTCGCTCGAGGAAAACGAAAATTCTCCGGGCAGCGCCGGCGGCATATTCTGCGCGATGCTCTGCCACGTTGTGCCGTCTTCGGTGCGCAGTTCCGGGAACACTCCGTTGACCGAGTCGCTGTGGGCAAGGCCGCGCTTGGGCGTCCAGAAGGCAAAGCAGTCATAGAACGCGCCCGTTAGCTCGTTCTGGAATTGCTTGCTCCAGGTCGCGCCACCGTCTTCGGTCTTGTAGATGCGAAAATCGGAGGGGAAATTTCCGATCGAGAGCAGATATGCCGTGGTAGCGCTTACGGCGCGCACGCCGCGAAACTGGAGCCATTCCGCGCCCTTCACCTGGCCGGAACGCCAGGTCTTGCCGCCGTCGGTGGTGACCAGAAAGGTGCCATGGGTTCCAGCCGCCCAGACGACGTTAGCGTTCACCGGGCTGACCGTGATCAGTAATTCTGTGGTTCCGCTGTTTTGCAGGGTTAACTTCGGGGAATAGGTTTGCGCAAGGCTCAAGTTGGCGAGAACGAGAACGAATGCGACAACAGAAAAAACAGTGAGGCAGCGTTTCATCATGGGAGTCTCTCCGCGAGGGAAGGTGGCGCTGGACGGGCAGTATAGGCCGGTCATGGATAGGTGTCAAACCGAAAGGTGTCAAATGATGAGGAGCGCAAAGCAGGGGCGTTCGGGCGTGGAGTTTTGGCTGCCCCCCAGGGATTCGAACCCCGATAGCCTGCTCCAGAGGCAGGTGTCCTAGCCGTTGAACGAGGGGGCAACTTGCAGTTTCGAGCCGGCTTGCACCGGCACAATTTAATTCTATGGTTTAACGCAAAGCGCGGTCAACATAAACGCGGGTGTCGCGCGAGTACAAAAGTAAACAGGAACCCGATTTCCGTCCTCTCTCACGATAAAATCCTCCGCAGTAGTTTTGCACCGGAGCCGGCTGCAGCCACCGCTCTCGCGAAGGAAACTTATGGACACCAGTTTTGAGAATTTGACAGCACCCGCGGATTCCGCCGAAATGGCCCGCCGCGCCCTTGAACCGGAACAATGCGCGTTGATCGTAGTCGATATCCAGGAAAAACTGCTGCCGCCGATCTGGGAGAAAGAGCGCCTGGTGCGCAATGCGCAGATCCTGATTCGTCTGGCTGGCATTCTAAAAATTCCTGCGCTGGTAACGACGCAGTACAACAAAGGTCTGGGCAACACGGTGCCGGAGGTGGCGTCGCTGCTGCCCGACACTCCGACGGTTGACAAGCTGATGTTCTCCTGCTTTGGCAGCGATGTGTTCTGTAGCTTGCTGAAGCGGCTGCCGGGCCAGCGCACCACGGTGCTTCTGTGCGGGATGGAGACGCACATCTGCGTGATGCAGACCGCGCTCGGAGCGTTGCGGGAAGGCTACCTGGTACATGTGGCATCGGACGCGGTGGCCTCGCGGACTGAATTGAACTGGCGCATCGGACTGGAGCGCATGCGGGCCGCCGGAGCTATCCTGTCCTCGACCGAAATGATCATTTACGAATTGCTGCGCTCGTCGGGTGCGCCAGCATTCAAGGAGTTGCTGCCGTATCTGAAGGGATGAGGTGCGAGTCTTACCAGTTACGAGTCTAGAGTTACGAGTCTCGAGCACCCAACGCCTGGATGATCGCTCGCGGCTCAAGACTCGAAACTCGCGGCTCGCCTCACGAACCTGCGGCGGCATCTTTGTGCTTCACGCGCACTACCGTGATTTTCGAAAAGCCTTCTTCGAAGGTGGGCGGTTTCAACTTGCCCGCCATCTTGCGCATGATGTCTTCGGGGACGACGCGGCCCCGGCGTTGATGGCGCTCGAGGCAGATTTCCAGCGGAACGTCGAAAAACAGTCCCTGCACGTCGTAGCCGTAATCCTTGGCCAGCTTGATCCAGCTATGGCGATCATGCGGAGTCAGGTTGGTTGCGTCCACGTAATTCATGGGACGGCGCGCAATCAGCCTTGCCTTGAGCATCGAGCGCAGATTGGAAAACACCAGATCCTGAAAGCGCTGCTCCTGCGCGTCGTCGAAAAGAAGCTCGCGCAGCAAGTCGCTCGAAAGCGGATGGATGTTATGCCGCTTGAACCATGAGCTCTTGCCGGAGCCGGGCAGTCCGATAGCGAGGACCACCGTGCCCTTGCTGGGCCGGGCTGCCGCGGCGTGCGAGGCGTGCATTGGCGTTGCGGGCACGGGCGCAGCTTCCGCGACCACCTCGGACGCGACTGGCATTGGCTCGTCAGAAGCCGATTCCGGCGTAAGCGGGCTCACTGGGACCGCAATCTCTTCCGGGCCTGCGGACGCTACTTCCCCGGGGGAACGGCGAGTTCCACCGCGGCCTCCGCGCTTTCGACGGCGCCGGGCGGGCCGCGTTCTGGCATCACCGGACGGCGCCACGGCAGCGGGTTCCGATTCGCCATGGGAACCCCTTGGCCACAACTTTAATGGCACCGAGTCCGAATGCCCCCCGGAGTCAAGCTGAAAGTCCGCCTGCGTCTCGGGCTCGGCGGGGCGCGGCGATTCCACCACAGCGAGTTGCGGCTCCTCGCCGGGATCGTTTTCGTAATACTTGGGCTGTAAAGGTTCCGGCGCGGCAGCTTTTTCCGTGGAACCCGCCTCGCCACCCTTCTTGCGACGCTTCAAGCGGTCGCTCATCCATTTGCGCATATAGCTGCTTGTAGCATACTGGCGTGGGTCGCGGCAATCCGAGTCCCATGGCGGGCGAGATACTGGCGCGGATCGGACCATCGGCGATCGGGCGATCGAAGTCAACATCAAGTCGAGAGTCTTTGACTTCAGATCACCGGATCACCCGATGACCCGATCACCAGATGAAATGATTACAATAGCGTTCAGGGTGAATCCATGAATCCTGCGCATCCTGTCACCGCCCCGGTGGAAGCCGGACAACTACCTGCCGTCCCGCTAACGCTCGAAGGCTACGCCACCTTGCACCAGATGATGCGGTTCCGCTGGAGCGCGTGGCGCGCGCTCGCTGAAGGCCATCGCCGAGAGATTGCGGGCGAAGCTTCCGCGCTGCTCGCCCCAATGGAGAACCGTCCCAATGGCCAGTCGGCGTTGTTCTCGATGCTCGGGCACAAGGGCGACCTGATGTTCGTCCACTTCCGCGAAAGCTTCGACCAGCTCAACCAGGCGGAACTGGAAATAGCGCGCCTTCAGCTCAGCGATTTTCTGGAGCCCACCACTTCGTACCTGTCGGTGATTGAGCTGGGACTCTACGAGTCCAGCCTGAAAACGTACAAGGCTCTGGCTGAGGCGGGCGTGGAGCCTTTTTCCGAGGAATGGAAAAAAGCGATTCAGGAGACGATGGCGCGCCAGCAGGAAGCAATGAAGCCTCGCTTGTTTCCGACCATCCCTCCCAACCGCTATATCTGTTTTTATCCGATGAACCGGCTGCGCGGAGAAGACAAGAACTGGTACACGCTTCCCATGGAAGAGCGCCAGCGCCAGATGAACGAACATGGAATGGTAGGACGCCGCTACGCCGGCGAAGTGAAACAGATCATCAGCGGCTCGATCGGCTTCGACGACTGGGAATGGGGCGTCGACCTTTTTGCCGACGACCCGCTGGTCTTCAAGAAGCTGATCTACGAGATGCGATTCGATCAGGTCAGCGCCGTGTACGCCTTGTTCGGGACTTTCTTCGTCGGCCTGCGCTGTCCGGCGGATCGGTTGCACCAACTGCTGGAAGGAAAGCTGCCGGCGTAGCTCTCAACTCTCAGCTGTCAGTTCTCGGTCAAACGAATTGGTTCTCAAACTGATGGCTGGGAACTTTCACCGAAATTTATGTTCGTGGAGCTTCATATCCACGCGCGCTCCGCGAAATGTCACGCCTTCCATGCGCAAGCGGAATCTCTGTTCGGCTCCGCTTTCTCCGGGCAGTTTGATGGCGCCGCCCGCGCCGACCACGCGGTGCCATGGCAATCCCGCGGACTGTCGCAGCAGGCGGACGACCTGGCGCGCGGCTCCCGGCCAGCCTGCCGCACTGGCAATCGCGCCGTAGCTGGAAACTTTTCCCTTGGGCAAGGCCCGGATCACACGTAGGACGCGAGCGCGCTGGTTGGCCGACGCGGTTTCCCTGATCTTGTTTCGCGAGCGCGTCTTCCCCGTTGTTGTTGTTGCCGGCATTTTCTTTCGAGAACGGATCGGAAGCCCAGGCGCTAACTATGCGAGAATCGCGTGTCAACCGGTTCCCGCATCTTAACAAGAGGCATGATAAATTGGCCGTGTTAACCTAATCAGCCATACAAAAATTTACACAAGGCTGCGGCATGAGGCCTTAGCATACTCGCATCGCAAAACTTCGACAGCAAACATATTGGTGGAAACTCAGGTTCCGTGGAGAGAATGCGCATGTCCCGTTGGTTGAAAACGATGTCCCTTGCCCTGGCGATCGGGTCTTTCATTATTCTGAGTATTTTCCTGGCCAGTTGTGGTTCGAACAACACCCAGTACCGGCTATTCAATGCCATGTCGAATCCCAACGCCACCTTTAACTTTGACGTAACGGTGAATGGAGGACTGGTGACTGGGGCCTCCGGCTTGGGGTTCGGCTCTGCCCAGCCATCCACCGGATACACAGGCATATCCTCAGGTGGCGAGGGGATCGCTGTTTACCAGGTCGGGACGGCCACCACGTCGGGTGCAGATCCCCTGGTGAAGAGCACGGTCAACCTGAGCGGCGGCAATCAATACACTGTGGTTTTGATGGGAAATTCGCAGTCAGGCCTGACACCTTGGGTTGCGCAGGCTTTCCCGGACACCAATACCTTGCCGTCATCGGGCGATATTGAATTTCGCGTGATCAATGCCGCGCCCAGCCTGCCGGGACCCGTGAACATCTACATCGTTCCCACGATGAGCATTTCGGGCGCCACGCCCACCTTTACCGGGGTTGCTTACGGCCAGCCGAGCCAGACGCCGACCGAGTACGCAACCCTGCCTGGGGGACAATACTTTGTGTATGTAACAACCTCCGCGGGCACTCCGCTTTTTTTCCCATCGAGCTACAACGAGTCGAGCGGGATCTACACGCTTGTCCTGACCGATGTGCAGGACGGCTTTACGTTCTACACCCAGCCCTGGCTGCTGACGGATGTGAAATGATACGGTGCGCTAAACCGGGTCGCGGACTTACCGGGGACGCTTAGCAGGCGAAGATGTCTACGGCGCTTATTTTCCGTACGACTTCGCGGCCTTCTCTTCATCATCGAACACTTCAAACACGGTGAGCAGCTTGGTCACCGACAGCAGATCGCTCAGGCGCTGGCTCAGGCGCGCCAACTTGACCGCGCCGCCGGCATTGCGCGCCGTGGTATAGAGCGAGACCAGCGTTCCCAGCCCGCCGCTATCGATGTAGGTGACTTCGTGCAGGTTCAGCACGATGCTGGGGTTCTGGACGACTGCCTTCTTCACCATGTCTCGCAGGCTTGCCGACTCTTCGCCGAAGACGAGCCGTCCGCTGCAGTCCACTACCAGCGCGCCCGCCAAGGTGCGCGTGCTCATTCTGAGTTGCATGACCGCTCGTCCTCCGTGATTGTGATCAGAATGCTCGCGGAAAAAGGCCGCGAAAATCAAAGCAGAAGCCTACCCCGGCGAGCGCATGGGCGCAAGCATCATCCACATCGTGAAAAATAACTTGGGCCGCGCGAGATGGAAGTTCGCGGCGCGCAGCGCGAAGCTCGTGGCTCGAAGCTGCCTTTCCTCTCAGCTTGTATAATCAGAAATTCCGATGAGCTATCAAGTCCTGGCGCGCAAATATCGTCCGCAGAAATTCTCCGACGTTATCGGCCAGGAACACGTCACGCGCACCCTGCAAAATGCGATTGCGCAGGAGCGCATCGCCCACGGCTACATCTTCAGCGGGCATCGGGGAATCGGAAAGACGACCGTCGCCCGCATCCTGGCCATGGCTCTGAACTGCCGGTCGGGATCGAAGCCGGCGGCTGAACCTTGCGGAGTGTGCGAGTCCTGCACCGAAATTCGCGCGGGCAACGCGGTCGACGTGATCGAAATCGACGCCGCCACCAACCGCGGGATCGACGAGATCCGCGAACTGCGCGACGCGGCCCGCTACCGCCCAGCACGCGACCGCTTCAAGATCTACATTCTCGACGAAGCGCACCAGATCACCGATGCGGCCTTCAATGCCCTGCTCAAGACTCTGGAGGAGCCTCCCAGCCACATCATTTTCATGATGGCGACGACGCAGCCCGAGGATATTCCGCAGACGATTCGTTCGCGCTGCCAGCACTTCAGCTTCCGGGCGGTCAAGTTTGAGGATATCCTGCAGCAACTGCGTGACATCTCCGCGCAAGAGCAGATCGCGGCCGACGATGATGCGCTGGCGCTGCTCGCCGAAGCGGGCGATGGCTCGATGCGGGACGCGCTGTCGATTCTCGATCAGGCGATTGCGTCCACCTCCCAGCATCTGACGCTCGACTCGGTGAGAAGCCTGATCGGATCGGCGTCCGCGGGTGCGCTCGAAACGGTGATGCAAGCCGTTGCCGAGAGCGCGAGTGACAAGATTCTGGTGCTGATCGACGAACTGCTGGGCGAAGGCCACAGTCCCACACACTTTGCGCGCCAACTGGTGCGCTTCCTGCGTAATGTGACGGTAGCCAAGATCGCGGGGCAGGATTCTCCTCTGCTGCAGGTTTCGTCCGACGAGCGGGCGCGTGTGGGCCGCATCGCGGGATTGTTCACAGAAGAAGAGTTGGCCCGCCATCTGCAGATCATGCTGCGTACGCATGGCGAGCTTGGATACCGGCAGGAGCAGCGCTTCCATCTCGAACTCGGACTGTTAAAGATGGCGCATGCGCAGCGCCTCTTGCCGATCGAGCAATTGCTCAGCGAGGCGGCGAGTTCTGGATCGTCGAGGCCGGCCGTGGTCCGGAACATTTCCGCGCCCACAGAACCTCGTCGCAGCACCGAACCAACAACCCAGGTGCGCTCCGCTTCCGTGTCGCCATTTGCGGCGGACTCGGCGCGCAAGGGCACTCCCCGAGCGGACTCTTCCGGCGATGCGGCGGCATTCGCGGGCGGGGGCGCCCGCGCCACGCATTTGTCCGGCGGGACCAACGCCAACGTGGTCATTATGGGATCGGCGGCACCGGCGGTAGCAGAAATCGTTCCGCACCCACGTCCTGAACCTGCTGCCGAAGAACCATCCGAGCCGGAACGCGCCAGCTCCGAACCCACGGCGCATCGACCTGGCGGCGCGGTAACGGTGCTGGCGGCATCTCCGGCCGGCGCGGACTCTCTCCGCGACACGGTGCTGTCAGCGTTGGCCAATCAGCCCATGCTCGCTTCCCTGCTGGAACGGGCGCAGTGGTCGCTCGACGGAAACACGCTGACCGCGAAGGTGGCGGCGTCGAACACGATGATAGAGATGTCATTCACTGCCGAGGCGCGCCGCATTGCGATGGCATCCGCGAGCGGGCAGGCTGGCAGGCCCATCAGAGTGCAAGTCATTACCGGAGGAGTGGACCTGGAAACGTCACAGTCGGGATCCTCCGCGCGGCACGGGGCATCGAACGGAAAGTCGGCCAATGGGAGTGCTCCCAATGGAAGCGCGCGCAGCCGCGCTGAGCAGGATCCGGTAGTGAAGCGAATGCAGGAAAAGTTCGGGGCCGAGATCCGTACAGTGATTGATTACCGCGAGAAAGGAAGGAACTGATTTTGTAATTTGGTAATCGGGTAATTTTGTAATTTGAAACCCATTTCGCACGCGGCACAATGGGTCGCCAGCGGCCGGGTTTGAAATTACCAAATTACAAACTACAAATTACCAATTCCCCTATGTCTGGATTCAATCTGCAAGAGATGATGCAGCAGGCCAAGCAACAGGCTGAGATGCTGCAGAAGAAGATGGAGCAGACCGTGGTCGAGGCTTCGTCCGGCGGCGGCACGGTCACGGTCAAGATGGATGGCCGAAAACACGTGCTGGGCGTCATTATCGATCCCGAGGCCGTGAAGGCGGGCGACGTCGAAATGCTCCAGGACCTGGTCATGGCCGCGATCAACGAGGCCGCGCGCAAAGTCGATGACACCATGAAATCGAGCCTGGGAGGAATGCTCGGCGGCCTGGGAGGATTTCTCTAAATTTGTAATTTGTAATTTGCAATTGAAAAGCCGATCCTTGAACTTCGCCCCCGCGGAAGTTCGGCCCCCGCGGGATTTTCAATTCCCAATTACAAATCACCAATTACAGATCCCAACATGTCCAAGTTTGCCGAGCCGATGACCCGGCTCATCGATCAACTCAAGAAGCTGCCGGGTGTCGGCAGCAAGAGCGCGCAGCGTCTGGCGTTTCATATCCTGCGCTCGAGCGAAGACGACGCGGAAGCGCTGGCGGCGGCTGTGCGCGACGTCAAGGCCAGCCTGCGCCTGTGCTCGCTCTGCAATAACATCACCGACGTCGATCCCTGCGTGTACTGCTCCAGTCCAACCCGCAACCAGAAACTGGTCTGCGTGGTTGAGGAGCCGACCAACATCGCGGCGGTCGAAAAGACGCGGCATTTCAATGGTGTCTACCACGTGCTGCACGGGTCGCTTTCACCCCTGCATGGCATTGGCCCCGAGCAGCTCCGCATCGGCAACCTGATCAGCCGCGTCACCAGGGGCGATGTCGAAGAGGTCATTCTCGCGACGAATCCCACCGTCGAAGGAGAAGCCACTGCCACCTACCTCGCCCAGCAACTGAAGCGGCAGGGCATGCGCATCACGCGGATCGCAATGGGTGTCCCCGTGGGCAGCGATATCGAATACACCGACGAAGTCACCATGCTCAAGGCCATGGAAGGCCGTCGCGAGGTTTAGGCAGCGGAGGGCTGCGACCCCGCGATCCATGTTGTCGGTTTAACAAGACACAATCGAACTCAGCTGCAATCGGTGTGCAATCTTTTGAAGTCTCCTCCTTGCGAATGAGGGACTAACCCGCCGGGCCGTGAGCATTAACATCAACGCAAGCCATTAATAATCAATCATATAAGTAATACTTTAAAACTATTACATAAATTGAGGCGCTGGCCCGTCAGTTGCTTACTAATCACCGTCCATGTCGCTCCTTTGACGTTTGCTGGCGCGGGATGCACGCGCGGACGCGTAAAGCGACTGCCAACACCCAGGGCCAGCTGCGTTGCGTTGTGATAGTAACCGCGTCACAACGGACGCCCTCCGAAGCCGGGCTAAACAGCCCGGTTTCTTTTTTTTTGGCAAAGGTTAGTCCCCAGTCAGAGCCTGAAGAAAGGGATTCTCTTCCCGCTCCGCCGAAATCAATCCTTCCGGCAACGAACCGCGATTATATTCCGCCATCCTGTTCTTCCATTTGAGGAAGTCCGTAATGCTCTGCGGTTCAATGCGAACTTCCACGCGATGCAGGCTGGCCAGAAGTAGGTTCATCTCATACTGAAAGCCCACGTCCGAGCGCAGCTTCTTCGCCGACCGCTTGATCGTTTCAATCTCGCGGCCGTGGACCTCCAGCAGTCCCCATCCGTCGGGAACCTCGTCGCACCGAACCATTCCGCGCGGTGCCAGATAATAGCGCTCCGAGCCGACCCCGGTCTCCGGTTGCTGCCGAAATGGCTTGGCGCGGTCGGCGAGGAAATCGGAGCGCGTCACCTTGCACTCCACCAGCACGGAGTGGCAGGCCTTCTTCCAACCGATCGCGTCCGGCATCTCGCCGCTGACACAAGCCTGTTCAGAGAGCACGAGGCCGCACCGATAACGCCGCAACCAGGCTACTGCCAGGGAAACAAGATTTGCGTGAGTCACAGAACTAGCTTGGATGGAGAAAGCCTGTTTGCAAAGTGCCTGCCTTGCTACTCTTCCGGAAATTGTTTGTCGGCGGCTTCAGCTCTCAGATCTCTGCTCCAAGCTCTTAGCAAAGTCGCGCAATCGCGACGCGGTCGTTCTGGCCAGCAGCCGACGCACAGGGCAGGTGCCGATTGGTGACGGTCAAATCGGCACTAAGGTTCCACATTGACAATGACCGGCGTTGAGGCAATGCCATTGGCCACGACCTCCAGTTGGCTGCGGCCGGGTTCCTGGCTGTACGGCACATCAAAGTGGGTGGAGGAAACCGCGTTTGACGCAACCGCCATCGAGCTATGGTCGTGCGTTCGGCTATAAAAAACATGCTTCGTTTTCAGATTGGTAATGCGAACCAGCGGATAGTTTGTCGCGTTTTGCTCTTCATCTCCAAACATCGAAGCTTGCGACATGCCGTTCAAACGAATTCCGGACAAGGTGTACGATCCCCCTGGCCGAACCGACGTAGGAGCCTGCGTAACAAGGGGCGCCCAGGAGGCGCTGTGCTTGCTGGTGGACGGAGTATAGATTTCCACATCAGTTGTGTTGTCGGTCGCCAAGACCTGCCCATTCGGGAGCGGCAATAAGCTGATCGATCCGGATAGGTCATTCGCCGCATTGGGGATCGTGGGCACGGAAACCAGCTTTTTACCATTGAATTCGAAAAAGGCAACTGGCGGACTTGAGTAGTACCCCGGCTGGTCGTAGCCTCCGCTGGCGGCGAAGAGTACGTTGCCATCCACCAGAAGGGCCCCGGGTGCATCCTGCGCGGTGTACTGGTAGCCTTGCGGGCTGATGGGCAGTTTAGGGCCGACCGACCATTTCTTCGTGAGCGGCGTGTAGATCGATGTGAAACCCTCGCTGCCGACCGCAAAGACTGTGCCATCAGGCCGCAGGACTGCCGGGCCCATCTCGAACAGATAGGGGTCGGTGAGCGTGTTGATCGTGCTGCCCGCGCTCGACCAACTATTGGTCGCCGGATCGTAGATTTCGGAGTTGGTGGGATTTGCCGGATAGCTTGGAATCAGGCCGAAGGCGTAATCGGTATAGCAATCGACGGTCAGCACAGCGCCGCTGGGAAGCAGTGTCCATCCTTCCTCGTCATTCAAGTCCGACTTGGTATTCGTGCCGGTTTCGGTCCAGGTGAAAGTCGCCAGATCCAGGGTCGCTGCCTGACGGCTCATTTTGTCTCCGATCATGAATGTTCCATCCGGCAGGACCACGTTGGGTGCGTCTCCGATCGGATTGGGCGCAAAGGCGGCGCGGGGCGGGTACAAGTCGACGAAGAAAGGCGGAGGCGGCACGGACGTCCAGACGTCGGTGAAGGGGTCGTAAATCGCACCCTGATTGGTAAGCGTGAAAAATTCCTCATAGCCGCTGAATTCGCCGCCCTCAATGAGAACTTCTCCGTTGGGCAGCACGGCTTGCGAGGGAGCGGCCTCGACATAAGGCATGGTCGCCAGTTGCGTCCAGGTGCCATTCAGATAACTTCCGTTGATGTCGGGGGTCAGCTTGAAGATTTCTCCGTCGGCGGCGTACGGGTTCGCATTCTGGATGATCACGCTGCCGTCGGTGAGCAGGATGGGGTTGGACGCGCCACCAGGGCCGAGATCGTAGTCGTACTGCGGATCGATGATTTCGGGTACGGGCGGCGGATTCACCAGCGTCTGCCAGGTTTGGGCCGCCGCCGTCATTTGCATCACGAGCAGAATAGCCAGGGAGAAAATCAGGAGGGGCCCCCTCGATCGCAAACTCGTTCTGACAATGCTGGTCGTAGCGACAATGGCCGGAAGTTGCGGGCAGGCGGAGCGGTTCCGCATAAGAGTCTCCTTTTCAAATCGAGCCGGATTCTAACTGGGTCTGGGCGCGAGCCGGAATAGCTCGACCTCTTTTTCTCGCCCCACGCGAGGCCAGAAGTATAGACGGGATTCGAGCGACGGTACAGCCTGAAAGGCTTTGCAGCCGCGGGGTGGCAATACTTTGCATACCGTCCCTTTTCAATGAAGCCTGCATTCAAAGTCGCGTTCACGCCTACGCGCCTGATGCAACCGGGTATGCCGAAAAAGTGGGCTTCTCATACTCGCGCGAAAGACCGCACCGATCATTGTTATGTTATTTGACGTACATACAAGCGTATGATGTTGTGATCTCTCCACAACACGCCGCCGCGCCTCGCCGGGTGTCGGTTTCTTGTGAACGGATGACCTTCGTTCGGCGAAGCGGACCCATGGAACCAGCTCGTTATAAATCGTCGTTTCAACCCCGCCAGGAGTGGCAGCGCCTGTACGAACTGGTTTTGCACGAACCCGAAAACCACGAACTGTTCAACCGCATCGAGGCGGCCCAGACTGCGATCCTGCTCCGGCGCGATGCCGTGATCTATCTGATGGACGAAGAAGGAGAAGAGAAGAAACTTGCCGAGGCGCTTGCTCATCTCCGGTTTCTGAAAAAGAACCGCCTTGGATTCTCCGATCCGGAAGAAGACGACGACTATTGACGGCTAGCGGGCGGCAACGCGGTTCGGAGCGCCGGGCAGGCGGAGCGGTTTGACCATCACGGGACGCCGGAGAACCAACTCCAGGAGATGGCGGGCGCCCGCTACGTCTTCGGCGGAACGGTCGAACGGTGAGTAGCCCGCGAACTGCACCAGCAAAACGCGGTCCTGCAAAGTAACCTGGAGTTTGGGCGCAACGGCTTTTACCTTTCGCCCATTGCGTATCGTTACGGTTTGCGGGTCCCCATTGCGCGCATCCTTGCGGATATCAAGCGCATTGGCAAGGCGTAGCACGCCCGCCAGTTCGAGCGCGATCCGGCGATCGGGAAGATCGAGGCGCTGCATGGTCCGGCCGCGCTGGCGAGGCAGTGCCCCGCGATGGTAGCGCGCCACCACCGCGGCGAGTTCCAGTTCGCGCGCACTCCAACCCAGAGGCCTCGGCAGATTGCGAATCATGCGAAGAGAGTTTTTCTGATGATCTTCGTGCCCTTTCGCGCGGCCGACATCGTGCATGAAAGCGGCCGCCTGAAGCACGTCACGGGAATCGGGATGGGATGGTTGAACGACTCCGGCTCGCGCTAGTCCATCGTAAAGGTGGAGGGCGAGTTGAGTAACGCGCTGGGCGTGCGGAAAATCGGGATCGAGAAATCCCGCCCAAACCCGCAAGCGGCTCATGGCGGCGGCGCGCAGTTGCGGTCCCGAGGGCAATTCGTGCCGCCAGACCTGCCAGCGCGAAGCTTTGCCGACCATCATCTCCCGGTAGCGTTCGAGGCGGCGACTGCGTTCCTGGCTAAGTTTCCCGCGCCAGCCGTTGCGGCTGGCAAAGTCGGGAAAGGCATGGATCTGCAGTGCGGTCGCCCACAGCACATCCAAGTCGTGAATCTCGCCCAGCAGATCCTGAAGCTCTTTCAAATCCTTACCCCAGTGCGTATGTTCCTCGGGAAGGAAATTCTCCACGGTATAGCGGAAACGCTTGATGCTGATACGCAACTCGTGCAGCGCGACCTGAGAGCGGGAGCGCAGGGCGCGTTTGTGCAGTTCATAAGCGTCTGTCCATTTCTCGAGCGCCAGGTGAAGATACACGACGCTGCCTGGGCGCACGCGCGATGCTCGGCCCGGAAGCGTGCGGCTCCACTGCCGCCAGCGCTTACGGTCAAACTCGTCGAGATCTTTCCAGGCCAGCTCTTTGCATTCGGATTCGCGAGCGCGGACGTGTTCGAGCAGTTTGACGAGCACCGAGTCCGCGGGATCGCCCAATTTTTCGATCCACTCCTGCATGACTTGCATATCGCGCAGTTCGCCCAGCGCGCGGAAGAGCTTCCTCCCTGCTTTCTTCATGTCTTTCCAGGAAGAATCGGGGTCGAGGACCATGAATCCGTCGGCCAGGGACCGGCAGCGGCGCAGGGCAACACGCAGATCGTGGACCGGATCAGCCTCGAAGCCGGCGGCTGCGCGATCGCACTCGTCCAGGACGCGTTCCATCCAGGCGCGCAGGCCGAGCTTTGGCTTGGCTTTGGCCGGCTTTGGAGTGAGCGTTGAAACTGGACTGGCTGCCGCCACGGTTTTTCTCCCAGACGGAAACCATTGTCGCCTCTTTTCGCGGATTCTTCTACCCGCGGTGTGGAGTGGGTCCGGACACAACGAGGGTGAATGGAATAAAGTGGTTTGCATACGTTCTGGCATGCGGAGCCTATCAGGAGCAATGCGGAGATTTCGAGTTGCAAACCTCGATTTGAGAGGCTAATCGGGGAGACGCTCGAAAGGATTTGTCAAAGATTGGGCGGGGACCGGGAATTTGTTTGGTTTCCTACCGAATGCGCCCGATAGCCGCCCGCGAGCAAAGCCATTTAAACTTGCGCCATTTCAGATGGTAGAAACTGTTCCGAGAACCTGTTTTCGTCAGGAGAAGACCGTGACGGCATTCCGCAAATCGACTTTCGCAATTTCGGGGTTGCTTGTGCTCATTGGATTACAGTTTGCATCCTTTCCCGTAAGGGCAGCCGCGCAGTCTGTTACCGGTGATTGGGAAGGCACTCTGAATCCTGGGGCGCAGCCCAAGAAGCGAATCGTGGTCCACATCGCGGCAGCGCAGGATGGGACCCTGAGCGGCACGATTGACTATCCCGACGATGAGAGTTCCGGCGTCATGATGACCGCGATCACATACAAGAAGCCGGTCCTGCATTTCGAGAGCACTCCCAGCCTGGTCGTTTTTGACGGGACGATGAGCGACGAAAATTCGCAGATCAGCGGGACGTGGACCCAAGGAGGAAAGAGTCTGGATCTTGCTCTCAAACGCACTCCCTAGCGCTACGGATCCGCCTGAATTGCGGGAGTCGGCAACATTCCGGCTTTATCCTCGCAGCGCCGCCTCCTGACGATGCGCAGCCCGGCGCTTCTACCCTTGGATGAGACAAATCTCTTTGGAAACAAAAAGGCCGGACGGGGTTAACCATCCGGCCGTGTTCTTCCAAAGTGCGAAAGTGCTCGTCGTCACTTCTTGTAATGGTCCCAATTTAGTTGCTTAATACCTTTTCGCGTTCCTCGGCATCCTGACGTTCTTCGCGCGGCGAAGAAGGCAGGGCGAACTCGAGAACCTCATCGACAGTCTTCACGTAGTGAGTTGTCAAGCCCTGCAGTTGCTCAGGGGTAAGGTCTTCCTCCACGTTCGTTTTGTTGTCCGCCGGGAGAATCACGTCGTGTACTCCGGCGCGTTTTGCCGCCAGCACCTTTTCCTTGATGCCGCCCACGGGAAGCACATTGCCGCTGAGTGTGATCTCTCCGGTCATGGCCAGCAGCGGACGTACCTGCTTGCCCGTAAGCAGAGAAACCAGCGCGGTCACGATCGTGACGCCGGCCGAAGGGCCATCTTTCGGAATCGCGCCCGCGGGAACGTGAATGTGGATGTCATGATTCGCGAAGAATTCCTCGTCCACACCCAATTGCGCCGCGTTCGAACGCACCCAGCTCAAGCCGGCCTGCATGGACTCGCGCATCACGTCCTGAATCTGTCCTGTGATGGTGAGTCCGCCCTTGCCCTTCATCTGATTGGCTTCGACGAAAAGCACGTCGCCCCCGGACGGGGTCCAGGCCAGGCCAACCACCACGCCGGGGCGCTTGGTACGCTCGGCGATTTCGCCTTCGCTCCGAATCTTGATGCCGCCCAGAAATTCCACCACGATTTCTGGGGTGACGAGGAGCTTCTCGTTCTTTCCTTCCGCAATCCGGCGCGCCTGCTTGCGGCAGATGGTGCCGAGTGTGCGTTCCAGGTTGCGGACGCCTGCTTCGCGCGTGTAATGGCGGATGACAAAACTCACCGTCTCTTCCGGAAATTCGATCTGCTCCTTGGTGATTCCGTTTTCTTCGATCTGGCGCGGAATCAGATACTGGAATGCGATGTGTACTTTTTCTTCCTCGGTGTAGCCCTGCAGTTCAATGATCTCCATGCGGTCGCGCAAAGGTTCGGCGATCGGGTCGAGCATGTTCGCGGTCGTGATGAATAGCACCTTCGAAAGATCGAACGTCACGTCGAGATAATTGTCGCGGAAGGTCGCGTTCTGCTCGGGATCGAGCGCCTCCAGCAAAGCCGAAGCGGGATCGCCCCGGAAATCGCGGCCTACCTTGTCGATTTCGTCGAGCATGAAGACGGGATCTTTGGTCTCGGCTCGGCGAATGCCCTGAATGATTTGTCCGGGCAAGGCGCCGATGTAAGTACGGCGATGGCCGCGGATTTCGGCTTCGTCATGAACTCCGCCGAGCGAGAGCCGCGTGAACTTGCGTCCCAGGGCGCGCGCGATCGACTTGCCCAACGAAGTCTTGCCCACGCCCGGAGGTCCGACGAAACAAAGGATTGGCCCCTTCATGCTGGGCTTGAGGCGGCGTACGGACAGGTAGTCGAGAATGCGGTCTTTTACCTTTTGCAGGTCGTAGTGGTCGGCGTCGAGAATTTCCTTCGCCTTGGGAATTTCGATTTCGCCACCGGAGGTCTTGTTCCAGGGCAGCACGGCCAGCCACTCGATGTAATTGCGCGTCACGGAATAGTCGGCCGCCATCGGAGACATGCGCGATAGGCGTCCCAATTCTTTGAGCGCTTCTTTCTTCACATCGTCGGGCATTCCCGCTTGCTCGATCTTCGTCTTGAGTTCTTCCGTATCGCGTGCGCCTTCGTCCTGCTCACCCAGTTCCTTCTGGATCGCCTTCATCTGCTCCCGCAAGTAATATTCGCGTTGCGTCTGCTGCACCCGATCCTGGACTTCGGATTGGATCTTGTTGCGCAGCTGCTGAACTTCAAGCTCCTTGACCAGATGCTGGTTGATCTTTTCGAGCCGAACGCGAACATCGGTGGTTTCTAGAGCGTCCTGCTTGTCAGCCGTGGAAAGCTGGGGCAGCGACGAGGCGATGAAATCCACCAGGCGGCCCGGCTCTTCGATATTCATCGCGACCGTAGAGAGCTCATCCGACAAAGTGGGAGAGCCGGCGACGATCTGCTGGAACAGAGTGAGCACATTGCGCTGCAAGGCTTCGATCTCGGAGTCCTTGGGCGGGATGGTTTCCGGAACCGTGACGACCTGCGCGCGCATGAAGGGCGCGAGTTGCGCAAAGTCGGTGACGCGCACACGCTCCAGGCCCTCGGCAAAAACAAAAAGGCTCTGGTTGGGCATCTTCACGACTTTATGGACCACCGCCAGCGTCCCGACCGAATAGAGATCGGTGGGCTGCGGCGAATCGACGCGCGCTTCGCGCTGGGCCACGACCACAATGGTCTTGTCATCGCCAAGGGAGTTGATCAGTTGCACGGAGCTCTCGCGGCCGACAGTCAGCGGCAGTACGGCATGCGGAAACAACACCGTATCTCGCACCGGCAGTATCGGGAGCGAGCGCCCGAGCGTTTCATAAGACAGCGGAGTACTAGTTTCGCTCATTGGGTTTCTTCTTGAGTCACTTTCACTCAACCTTGGATGAACCGAACCGCAAAAAAGATGCAGACCGGGTGCTAGGTTGTTGATTTTAGGCTTTTTTTTTGGTTTTGCAAGACACAGAAGAACTATCTCCCCACGGCGGTAACTGGGACGAACACAGCTTCCCCGGAACGACTATCTTGCCCTCAGGGACGAGGTGCCGCCTACCGGGAACTTTAAGCCATGGGCACTCCCTCATCAGGATTTCTTGGCCGTCTCCAGTCAAAACGGACGGCCAAGTTCCCATGCGGAACAACCGGCGGATTGCGCTAGAAAACGTGCTTCGCCCGATCCCCTTTGAAAATCAGCTCATGCAAAACGCGCTGGTTGGAGGCGTTCAGTTCGTAGATCTTCTGATTATCGGGCGCTTTCTCGGCCAGCGGAACCAGGGTGCACTTTGCGCGCACGACGACCGGCTTCCTTACGCCAATCTGGCGGAAAACCATCGTGTGATTCGTGCCGTCCATGACGTGCCGGATCTCGTAGTCACCGGAAGGCAGGACTTGGTCAGCCACGATGACCTTCTCCGTAAAGTTCACCCGATAAAAATCGGAAATACCCATCGGGTTTTGTCCCGCAAGGGCAAGAGCGCTTAATAATAGAACACAAATCGAAATGACAAGTGCCGGTTTGACCGAATGCATGTCGATCCTCCTCTTTCAATCTCAAGCTACGCCCCGCTCCACCTCTGCGCAGTGCACTACCTCACAAGCTTCTGTGATGAAACACCAGGCGTATTTCCCTTCCGCGAACTCGCGCCGAGGGGCTTCGAATCGCCTGCGGCGGCCTAAAACCGCACTCAAAACAGAGCAGTTAAGGCCTGGCAAAGGATCCTTCCATTCCCGGAACGAGCAGCCTGCCAGCCATCCGAGGGGATTAGCACGTGTTACTATTTCGTCATTAATCATCGACAACCGGACTTCAGCAAGTTCCGGGGCCTGCGATTCAGGAGAAACTAATATCTTGGCCTTCCTTTCCGGTCGTCGAGACGTGTTGCCCCCAACGATTTCTCACCCGCGGTCCATGCGCCTCTTCCTGGGTTTAGCGGTCGCTCTTTCCCTGCTGCATCCGGTTTTGTCGACGGCGTCAACGACGACACCTCCCACCGGCGAAAACGCCTATTGCGGCAAGGGCGACGTGGCGAAATTCGGCGAGAATGATGGGCCGGCG